>JASEGA010000024.1 GCA_030018315.1 bacterium
ACATGAGGACATTCTTGCTTAACAATAAAGAGGACATTCTACCTTAACAGTAACATAAAAATCGGTAAAAATCGGTCTTGTGTATTTTGTGATTTAAATTATTCCCTTAAATAGACAACATGGGTCAAATGGATGTGAGTATAGGTAGGCGCCGAAATGGAGATGTGGACCTATCGTTTTACCAGTATTGCCTGATAGCCCGATAATATCACCTCTATTCACTTTATCACCTTCATTGACAAAAATCTTATTTAAATGCGCATAAAGTGTATAAAGCCCAATTCCATGGTTTATCAAGATGAGTTTACCGGGTAGATACTGTTTATCAACTAATACAACAATACCATCATTTGCCGCCCTCACCGGCTCACCAGATTTAGCCCTTAAATCTATTCCACGATGTATGAATGCAACTTTTCCCTCTCGTATATACTTAACTCCAAATGGCTTTGTAACCATGCCCGGGACAGGGGGAATAAACTCATCAGTCCATAAAATACTGGCAGTTCTCTGTCTTGTTATCATTCTTATTTTTTCGTTCTCCTCATTTATCCTTTGAGTCAGTGCTACAGGGCGTAGTTTCTTTGGTGGTCTTAACCTTACCTCTCTAAATTTTTTATGAGTCACAGTTAGCTTTAAACTGTCCAGCTTACCGTCAAGATACAACTTTACCCAATATTCTCCCGGTAGCTGGTCTACATCTACCACTCCAATCCCAAAGAAGCCACTATCATTACGAGCAAAAGACAACGAGTCACCTAAAAAGTAGCCATGGACCCTGCCTCTTTGCAAAGGGGCGGGGTGAACAGACTCAAATTCATCTACCAAATTTATTCTGAAGATTTCACCCTGTGGGACTTGGGTGGGGTGTATGGAGATTTTTAAGGTCAGAATGAGTACCAATAGGTACATTTTTAAAAATTATAGTTAAGTTTAACACCTCTATCAACAATTTTATCTGACTATTATCTACCTCCGATACAGCTCTTTTCTCATCGCCTCAAGCATGTCATCATTCAGCCCCATAAAATTGGCTGCTGATAAAACTTTACAGCCACGAGTCTCACCTGCCTCAAATACTGGCAATAATTTTTGCCTCCACCCAATGTCCCTTGTTAAGTGGTGGTCTAATACAAGTTGACTGACTCTTGTCTCTTGTATAATTTTTATTAAGTTTGAAATTGAGTTATTTAAGTCAGTTTGTGAATACCTATATCCAAGCATGTAAGTCATCGGACCATCACAAAAGATAATGTCCGGGTCAGCTCTTATTATAAAATCCATCTGTTCACTAATTGCAGGACCTTCAACATCTGATGTAAACAGAAACTTTTCATCACTATCTTCTATCAATGCCTCTGTTACATATCCCAACCTTGACGATGTCCCGTGAAAAACCGCTTTAGAGAACTTTATCTTTGTAGAACCATATTTGTATTCCATCCCATCAGATACATGTATTTCCTTTGGATATCCCTCTATGACTTCAAGAAAATATTTTGCCCGCCCTCTTTGACTAAGATTTATGTTATTTTTAGGGTCTTTTAAGAACACAATTTTGTCCTTGTATATTTCGGGATGGCTAGGGTTATGGTGGTCGTAGTGATAATGAGTAATTATGACAATATCAGCCTCATTTGCATACTGCATTATAGCTTTCCAGTGTTCATCCATCCTGTTTAGTTCAAGTTCATGTGGTGGCAACCCATACCTTATTGGAGCAAGTGATACAGCCGGGTCGATGATTATCTTCAACTCATTTGTAGCAATAAAAGTAGCCATACTCCTCGTCCCTAATGAATCAAATGCAAGAGGTACCACCTCAATTTGGGTCATCTTCATTTTAGTAATTATTATCGCGATATTTAAACCTGTCAATCTTTTTTACTTGACTTTTTTAAAGTTTAGATTAGTGTGTAAAGGAGGTTTTTAACCTCAAGATGAGAAAAACATTAACTCCTGCAAGGTTTATCTTGCTGGGCTACATAATTCTAATTCTCATTGGGGCAGCCTTTCTCTCTCTCCCTATTGCGTCAACAAGTGGTAGATGCTCGGTTATAGACAGTGTATTTACAGCTACCTCATCCATATGCGTTACAGGTCTAATTGTCAAAGATATACCAAATGACTTTACAAAATTTGGTAAAGCAATTATACTTACATGGATACAGATGGGTGGGCTTGGCTATATGATGATAGCATCTCTCCTATTTCTTACAATCGGTGGCAGGCTATCCATTCGGCAAGCAAGTATAACAGAAGAAGCTATGGGTCATCCGTTAGGAAGGGTGGGTCGCTTTATACTTATGGTAGTGAAATTTACGATTGGGTTTGAATTACTTGGTACAATTATACTGACATTGCATTTCGCAACACTTGGCTTCCCTTTAGGCAATGCCCTCTTTAAAGGACTATTTCATTCAGTGAGTGCATTTTGTAATGCAGGGTTTACACTTTTTTCTAATAACCTTGTCGGATTTGCAAAAGATCCGCTTGTGATTTTCACTATAAGTGGGCTATTCATTATAGGCGGACTTGGCTTTATAGTCTTAGGTGAAATATATCAACGGCTAAAAAGAGAGACAAATGCCCTAACACTACACACTAAACTGGTATTATTAACTACCCTTAGCTTGCTTATTCTTGGGACATTAGCAATTTTGGGAATTGAATGGGACGGTGTATTAAGACCTATGAACTTGAAATATAAGTTATGCGACGCATTCTTTCAGTCTGCAACCCCAAGGACAGCAGGCTTCAATGTTGTACCAGTTGATGAATATAAACTTTCGACACTCTTCTTTACTATACTACTTATGTTTATTGGGGCATCCCCTGGTGGAACAGGCGGTGGTATAAAGACAACAACATTTACTCTATTACTTATGAGCATTGTAGCTTATTTTCGTGGCAGAAAGAGCATTGCTGCATTTGGGAGGAGAGTTAATGAATCAACTGTTGATAAGGCTTTTAGGGTTGCACTCATAGGTTTACTGGTCCTAATTCTTGGGCTAATAGTGCTTACTTTAGTAGAAGGAGAAAAGAATTTTATTGGGCTTATGTTTGAGGACTTTTCAGCATTTGGAACTGTGGGACTTTCAGTAGGGTCAACGATTAACTCAGCTTGTAGTCTGTCTTATGACTTTAGTTGGATTGGTAAGTTAGTGATTATTCTAACAATGCTTGCAGGAAGGGTGGGCTCCCTCACTATAGGGGCAGCAATCATTAGTAGGGGGGCACGTGAAACATTTAGACTGCCAGTAGATATTGTCTTAACAGGATAAAATATGATTACACTGTGTAATCAAGTAAAGGGGGTTATATGAAACAATTTGCAGTTATAGGGCTTGGTCATTTTGGTATGTCGGTTGCCAAGGCACTGATTGAAAATGGGGCGCAAGTTATTGCTATTGATAAGGATGAGAAAAAGGTGGCAGATGCATCAGAATTTGTAACAAGGGCGTTAGAACTTGATGCCACTGATGAGGACGCTTTAAGGGATGCTGGAATACAGGATGTAGATGCTGCTATAGTTGGGATAGGGGAAGATATTGCTGCAAGTATTCTTATAACGCTTGTTTTAAAGGAACTTGGTATCAAAACGGTTATCTCAAAGGCTTTTGTCCCATCCCAAGGTAGGGTACTACAAAAAATTGGTGCCAATCGTGTCATTTATCCGGAAATGGAAATAGGAACAAAAGTTGCCGAGTCACTTGTAACACCAGAAATATTTGAGTACATTAAGCTTTCTCCTATCCATACTCTTGTAGAAACAGCTATTCCTGATAGTTTTGAAGGCAAAACTATTGGAGAGCTTAAGATAGGCACAAGATATGGGGTTCAGATTGTTGGAATAAAGCGAAGCGTAACTCAGATAGACAAAAATGGAAAAGTTAGTTTTAGTGAGGATATAATAATTGCACCGAGAGCTAAGGATGGATTAGTTAAAGGTGATAAGCTTATACTGATAGGTGAAAATAAAAATATAGAAAAGTTTGATAAAATAAAGTGAAGGAAGGTAGGATTCTTGCAATAGACTTTGGCGAAAAAAGGGTAGGTCTCGCTATATCAGTACCCGGAGTTAAAATAGCTCAACCATTGAGAACAATAGATAGGATTTTTATTTGGGATGAACTTAAAAATATATTTACAGATTATGATATAGAGACTGTAGTTGTAGGTCTTCCTTTACGAACTAATGGGACTAAGTCTAATGGTACGCATAATGTAAGATATTTTGTAAAAGAGTTACAGTCTAAATTTAAAGTCCCTGTCAAATTATGGGATGAAAGATTTACTACTAAAAGTGCAGAACAGATATTAAGAATGTCTGGTAAACGTCCAAGTCGTAACAAACAGATTGTAGATAAACTTGCTGCTACTATAATACTTGAGGAATACTTAGAATGGATAAGTAAATAAATAAGTTCTATATTTAAATAACTATTGTAATAAGAACTGTGAATAAGTTGATAAGTTATATGATTAGTGGAACGGTCTTATTTAAGATTCTATTTAAAATATTGATAATTAAGTTGAAAGTATAAAGAAGTACACATTAATAAATTATTCACTTGTTATTAACTTTACAATGTTAGTAACTTCATCTTGGATTTCATTATTTTTTTCTAATAACTTTTTCACCCTATCATAAGCATGAATAACAGTTGCGTGGTCTTTGCCTCCAAATATTCTACCAATCTCTTTTAAAGATAGTGGTGTATATTCTCTTGATAGGTATATAGCTATCTGCCTTGGTATAACTATAGACCTCATCCTGCGCTTCCCTCTCAATGCTGCTAATGAAATATTGTAATGAGATGCTACAACTTTTTGAATCTTCTCAACTGTTACCTCATTTTTTTCAGCACTAATTGTCTCTTTTAAAAACTCATGTGCCGACTCAATAGTTATTCTCTCATCAGTAAGTGATGCCCGTGCAAGTAGTGTGATAAGTGCGCCTTCAAGTTCACGTATGTTAGATTTAATTCTCTCTGCAATAAAAGAGATAATTTCATTTGGTACCTGAACTCCTGAAGCTTCTGCCTTCTTCTTTAAAATTGCTATCCTTGTCTCAAGTCCCGGCGGTTTAATATCACAAACAAGACCGCCCCCAAATCTTGACACAAGCCTCTCCTCTAAACTTGACAATGCTGACGGTGGCCTGTCACTGGAAAATACAATCTGGTGCCCTACCTCATACAGTGAATTAAATGTGTGAAATATCTCCTCTTGTAAACTCTCTTTTCCCTCAAGGAACTGTATGTCATCTATAAGTAATACATCCTTATACCTGTATTTTTTCTTAAACTGGACTGTCCGATTATTTTGGATTGCATCTATCATCTCGTTCATTATTGTTTCACATCCAGTATAATATACTTTTAGGGCTCCGGAGTGTTCCTTTATATAATTTCCAATAGCTTGAAGTAGGTGTGTCTTACCAAGCCCCACAGTCCCATAGATAAAGAGTGGGTTAAAATGCTTACCTGGTGCATTGGCGACAGCGAGTGCAGCGGCGTGTGCAAATTTGTTACCATCACCTACAATGAAGTTGTCAAATGTGTAGCGTGGCTGTAGGTGTGACGAGTCTATGTGGTAAACTTTGTCTGGAGCCATCTTATCTTTTGTTGGCTCCATAACCCGATATCTAACCTTTAAGGGCTCACCATATATAATGGATACTGTATCATGAATAAGTGGATGATAGTGCTCTTCAATCCAATCTATAAAGAATGCATTTGGCACCTTTATCCATAATGTATCTTGATGTAAAGAATCACCTTGAGTCTGCTCAAACCAGGTTGAAAATACTTGAGCTGATACCTTGTCTTTTATAATCTCAAGCACTCTATTCCAGATTTTTTTAGGGTCACTCAACATCGTAAATAGTTAAAAATCAATGCACTACTATTTGTATTGCCTAACTTATTAACAAAGTTATCCACGCCCAAATCATTTCCATAATGGTTCAAAAATCAAGGTCTTGTAGATACTTCTTGCCTTGTATAAATTAGTTATCCACATTATTTTTACATTAAGTCTGGTGTAAGATTACATAAGTATCCTATTAGTTGTCAAGCAAAAAATTTTTAAAAAAAATTGATTTTTTTAAAACAAAGCTATAATTTTAATTTAATGAAAGTCTCTATTCTAGGTGCAGGCAATTGGGGGACTACCCTTGCTATAATGCTATCATCCAGAGCAAATGTTTGGCTTTGGTCAATAGAGGAAATAACAGACAGAGAGAATAAAAAGTATCTACCAGGTTATAAAATACCAAGCAGTATCACAATTTTAGGCGACCTTAAGAGGGTTGTAAAAGATTCTAATTTACTAATTTTTGCACTCCCTTCCCAATCTTTGCGTAGCGTGGCAAAACAACTGACTCCCAAGTCTGATGTGGTTCTTTTATCTGTAACTAAAGGCATTGAAAACCAAAGTCTTAAAAGGATGTCAGAAATTTTGGTTGATGAGACAGGGGTCTCACCTGACAAGGTTTGTGTGTTATCAGGTCCTACAATTGCGAGAGAAGTAGTGAGAGGGATACCAACAGCTTGTGTAGTTGCAGGGAATAATGAATCTGCTATTGCTCTTGTTCAGCAGTTATTTAATTCACCTTCATTTAGAGTTTATACAAGTTTTGATGTAATTGGTGTAGAGCTTGGTGGTGCATTAAAGAATATAATTGCAATTGCAGCCGGTATCTGTGACGGGTTAGGACTTGGTGCCAACTCAAAAGGTGCTATATTGACAAGAGGGATACGCGAGATTACGAGACTTGGAGTAGCTTTGGGTGCAGAACAAGAGACATTTGCAGGTCTGTCAGGAATGGGTGACCTCATAACAACAGCGTTTAGTAAAGACTCAAGAAACCGGTGGCTTGGTGAGCAAATTGGTAGTGGTGTATCGCTTAAGGAGGCACTTGGTAAAATGGTTGAAGTAGCAGAGGGTGTGCCTACAACATTGGCTGCAGTTGAGCTATCAAGACGCTACAATGTATCTATGCCAATAACATATGAGGTATATAAAGTACTATTCGAAAATAAACCACCAGCTCAGAGTCTGCGTAACTTAATGACAAGGGAGCCAAAGCCTGAGCAATTGTAAAGTTATGGTAGTCACTCTAATGGGACTCTCCATAAATAGATTGATTTTAGGTCTCCTTTTTTAATGACGAATTGGATTGAGTAGCCTGCATATACCTTGGGATGTATGTTTCTTGAAAAGTATCTGATGACAACCTCATCATCGTGTATACCTGTAAATTGGCACTTAAAATTAAGTTCCTTATCCTCCGGATAAAAGTGACGAGCAATCTTGACCAGTAATTCTGGCTTCTCTTCTATTGTTTTTCTGAGCTCTATTAGTTCTTTGGTATCAAGTTGAGGTGATACCCCTTTAATTTGGCTTGTAGTATAGGGGTATTTGCCGAGTTTAACAATAGAGTAGTCACCTCTCTCAATACATTCTTCCCAGCCATGAGGTTTGTGCAAACATCCCACTATAAAGCTAAACAAACAAATTTTAATTACTGAGTTCATAGGTTAACGCCTTTTCACTGCATCCCAATAAACAAAATGTCCCGCACCTCATTGTCTGCGGGACTTTTATTAGATTCTTTCTTTATTCTTCCTGTATAGAAATTGCCTCAGTTGGACATGAATCAACTACTTCCTGGCAGTCACACCCATCACAACCTTCAGGGTTAACAATATGTGCTTTCTCGTCCTCTTGGACTTGAAACACATCAGGACATAGAGACTCACATACACCACATCCACTGCAAGCTTCTTTATCTATTATTATACGCATTGCTCCCCCTTTTGCATTGTGTTATAGCATAAAAAAAATTTATGTCAAGAAAAAAGTTTGCAAATTTTAAATTTTTGCTTTAATATTTAAATATGGGTTATTTAACTTCTTTTATCGTAGGACTTGGATTTGGTAGCATTCCATTTGGCTATATTTTTGCTAAATTAGGGCGTGGTATTGACATACGTGAACACGGTAGTAAAAACATAGGGGCTACAAATGTATGGCGTATTTGTGGCAAGCCACTCGGTATAACTGTCTTTCTACTTGATGCAATAAAAGGCTTTTTACCTACTTTTATATTCAGCCATTGGTTTGGTACAAATCCAGCAATCATTAGTGGGATAGGTGCAATTCTTGGTCATTCATTTACACCATGGCTTAAATTTAAGGGTGGTAAAGGTGTTTCAACTGGACTCGGTGTTTTCATAGGACTTACACCACTTGGTGCATTGATTGCATTTTTAGTGTGGTGTATACTTCTCTTAGCTTTAAGATGGGTCTCAGTTGCCTCTATGGGTGCAGCGACAGTTCTTGTAGTTTTTATATTTATAAGGGATGGTATATCACCAATATTTTTTATAGTTATTGTTGCTTTTGTTCTCATCATTTACCTCCATCGTTCTAACATCCTTCGCCTAATCCAAGGCAGTGAACCGCGGATTGGTAGATAAAACTTGACAATATGGAGCTTGTAATTTACAATCAGAGGATGAAGATTGCGCCCTGCTTGTATCTTGTATCAACTCCCATTGGTAATCTTGGAGACATAACCTTAAGAGCGATAAAAGTGCTTAAGAGTGTAGACCTTATTGTAGCTGAAGATACGAGACGGACAAAGATTCTATTAAAACATTATAATATTGATAAGCCAATGACAAGTTTTCATGACCATAATAAATTTGAGCGTACCCCGTTAATTATTAGTGAACTCAAATCTGGCAAAAGTATTGCACTTGTGTCAGATTCTGGTACACCTGGTGTATCTGACCCTGGTTTTTATCTTGTAAGGGAGGCTATAAAATCTAATCTACGTGTGACTTCAATCCCGGGGCCAAGTGCTGCTATCTCTGGGCTCGTATGTTCCGGGTTGCCAACTGACAGGTTTGTATTTGAGGGCTTTTTACCAAGAAGGAGTGGTATGCGTAAGAAGCGGCTAAAGGAGCTTGTTAATGAGTCACGCACTATGGTATTTTTTGAAGCACCTCACAGACTTGTGCATTTTATGAAGGATACACTTGAAGTGCTTGGCGACCGCAGAGTTGCACTCATTCGGGAGTTGACAAAGAAGTTTGAAGAAGTGAAGCGAGGTGTACTATCTGAACTAATTGATTATTACTCCCATAATCAACCGAGGGGTGAATTTGTCATTGTTATGGAAGGAACTGACAGGCGATCTTAAACTGGTATTTTTATCTGGTGTTAATCTGGCGGAATCTTGTGGTTGCATTTTTTAAATTTGCAGGGATAATTCATAATGAAAGCACTAAAAGAATGGGTTAGGAAGGTTCTCTTACCTGTAACAAGGGTCTTTAGCAAATTGCATCCAAATTGGCTGACTGTTATTGGGCTACTTGTAACTATTTTTGCAAGTCTCTTTTACGGACATGGTATTTTCTGGGCTGGTGGCTTATTATTACTTGTTGGTGGCTTATTTGATGTCATTGACGGTGAAGTTGCTAAGCTTACGGGTAAGGCATCAAAATTTGGTGCTTTCCTTGACTCCTGCATAGACCGGTATTCTGATTTTATAGTGTTATTTGGGATATTTTGTTGGTATATAACCACGGATAGCCACAGATGGACACTGAATTTTGCGTCAATACTCGTTTTGTTGACCATTCTTGGCTCTTATATGGTAAGCTATACAAGGGCGAGGGCTGAAGGTATAGGAATTGAATGTAAGGTTGGATTTGGGGAGCGTGCATTTAGGGTGCCAATAATTATAATTGGCAGTTTTTTGGGACCTAAAATATTTCTTAGTTTTTTATTATTTTTAACTTGCTTGACAAACCTAACTGCATGGTATAGAATGTATTGGGTATATAAACACAGAGAGTGAACTCATTATGGGGAATAAATTACTTAATAAAATTGTTAATGGAATTAAAAAATATAAAGAAGTAGAAGCAATTATTGTTTTTGGTTCGTATGCGAAAGGTAATACAAAACCAATTTCTGATATAGATATTGCTGCAATTGTAAGAAATCCGAATCCTAATATAGAAGCCGAAATAGGGTCTTTTTGTAGCAAAAATATTGATGTAGTATTATATCATCGCCTTCCATTGTATTTTCAATACATTAAAAAGGCTTGTATTTTTAAGAAATCTTATAGCACATGAATATTATACTATCTCTAAAGAGGAATTAGAAGAGATGGTTAATTTATTAAAATATATAGAAGAATTTATCAAAAATGCAGGAGGAAAAGATGGGCGGCAAGATAAGAGTTGGTATAATCGGGATAGGTAATTGTGCATCAAGTTTAGTGCAGGGTGTTTTTTATTACAAGAATGCGAAAGAGAAAGAACGTATCCCCGGAATTATGCATGTAAGGTTTGGTCCATATCATATTGGGGATATAGAGTTCTCATGTGCTATTGATATAGACCGCAATAAAGTAGGTAAAGACCTTGGTGAAGCAATCTACTCTGAACCTAACAACACCTACAAATTCTACGATGTCCCTAAGCTTGGTGTTCCGGTTCTTAGAGGCATGACACATGATGGGATAGGCAAGTATGTTGCTCAAATCGTAAAGAAGGCACCGGGTTCTACTGTAGATGTTGTAAAAGCGATAAAGGAGTCAAAAACTGATTTAGTGGTCAACTTTTTGCCAGTAGGCTCAGAAGAAGCAACTAAGTGGTATGTGGAGCAAGTTCTGCAAGCAAAGGTTGGGTTTATCAACTGTATCCCAGTATTTATTGCTAACCAGAAGTATTGGGACTCAAGGTTCAAGACTGTCGGAGTTCCAGTTATTGGTGATGACATAAAGTCGCAGGTTGGTGCTACTATCGTGCATCGTGTGCTTACTAATTTATTCAATGACCGTGCAGTCAGGCTTGAGCGTACCTATCAGCTAAATGTAGGTGGTAACACTGATTTCTTGAATATGCTTGAAAGGGAGCGGCTTGAGTCAAAGAAAGTCTCAAAGACACAGGCAGTGACTTCACAAATCCCATATAAGATTGATGAAGAAAATGTGCATATAGGACCGTCTGACTGGGTGCCGTGGCTTAAAGATAGGAAGTTTGCATACATAAGGATGGAAGGTAAGTCATTTGGTGATACTCCCTTAAATATAGAACTCAAACTTGAGGTATGGGATTCACCAAATTCGGCTGGTGTTGTCATAGATGCGATACGGGCATGTAAGATTGCGATGGACGCCGGATTATCTGGTGCACTTATAGAGCCATCAAGCTACTTTATGAAATCACCACCAGTCCAGTATCCGGATAATGTTGCAAAAGCAAAGGCGGAAGAGTTTATAAAGAAATATAGTAAGAAGTGAACATAGAAATAAAAAATATCCTTAAAGAGGTTGTAAATAGACTGATAAAAGAATATAAATCTGAAAAAATTATCCTATTCGGCTCTTATGCCCACGGAAGCTATACAAAAGATTCAGACATAGATCTCTTAGTTGTTATAAAGGACGCATCAGATTTTAAATTTAAACATAAGTTGATAAGTGATTTTCCTATACCTATTCAGTTAGTATTTATCAGCAGCAAGGAATTCATAGAGACTAAGGATGTAATTGGGGGTATTGCTTATCCCGCTTCCAAGTATGGGGAGATACTTTATGAGGAGTCGTGAACATGTAATCTGGGATTTTGTCCAACAGTGGCTAAAGAAAGCAGAACAAGATATTAAAGCTGCGAGAATATTGTTAAAAGCAAAAGTAGGAGATTACTATACTTGTGCCTTTCATTGTCAACAATCAGCAGAAAAATACCTCAAGGCTTATCTGGTTCGTTATCAGATTGAATTTCGAAAAGCGCACAATTTAGACAAGCTACTTAACCTCGCTGCTGAAGCAGACACTTCTCTCTTAGAGGAACTAAGTTCTTGTAAATGGCTTACACCGTATGGAACTGAATTCCGTTACCTCGGAGAATACCCGGAAGTCAATCTTAAAACAGCTGAAAGAGCATTTAATGACGCTACTCTTGTTAAAAATGTAGTGCTAAAAAGATTAAAAGAATATTTTTAAAAGGAAGGCCACAAAAATGAAAGGTTTATTTATAGCATTTGAGGGTATAGAGGGGAGTGGCAAATCCACACAGGCAAAGTTATTGTATAAATGGCTTATTAATCAGGGGTATGATTGTATGCTTACAAAGGAGCCGGGTGGTACTGATATTGGTAAAAAGATAAGAAGTGTTTTGCTTGACCCTAAACATAAGGAATTATCAATTGAGACAGAGCTTTTCTTATATCTGGCAGATAGAGCACAGCATGTAGCTGAAGTTATAACTTCTGCACTATCTAATCATCAGATAGTAATTACAGACCGTTTCTCTGATTCTACAATTGCTTACCAAGGCGGTGGTAGGGGTATTTGTGATAAGTTGATTAAAGAGTTAAATACAGTAGCTACTCATAGTATTATGCCCGACCTCACTGTAATCATTGATATGCCACCGGAGTGTGGTTTTTCAAGGATTAAGAGAGGTCACGCCTCTCGCAAAGGCGACCGTATAGAACTTGAGCATATTGATTTTCACAAAAGGGTGAGGTCTAAATATCTGCGTATTGCAAAAGAAAATAAGAGTCGTGTCAGGGTAGTGGATGGTGGCTTACCGGCTGCCAAGATTGCCAGTCAAATAAAGGATTTAGTAAAGCCATTGTTGAAGGCTATGGATTATAAAAAAGGGAGAAGATGAGAAAGAAGCACATCATTATAATAGTGCTTGTTGCCTTTTTAGCAGGCTATGGATTATTAGCAACTAATGAATCAGGTAACTTGTATCAACTGCTAAAGAATTTTAATTATGTGCTTAAATTAGTGCAAGAAAACTATGTCCAAGAACTTAATCCATCAGACCTTGTTCGTTCTGCTATTCGTGGTATGTTATCTAAACTTGACCCGCACTCAGTTTATTTAACACAGCGTGATTACAGGGAACTTAGAATCCACACTACCGGTAAATATGGTGGACTTGGCTTTGTAGTTGGTAGAGTGAAAGATGTAATTACAGTCATATCCCCATTTGAGGGCACCCCCGCTTATCGGGCAGGGTTACAACCAGGGGATAGGATAATTAAGATAGATGAGATTCCGACTGCTGGAATGGGAGTAGATGAGGCAGTAAGTAAAATGAGGGGTACACCGGGTACATCAGTAAATCTCACTATTGAGAGAGAGGGGGTAGAGGGGTTAATTGATTTTCATTTGGTGAGAGAAATCATAGAGTTAAAGAATGTCCAGTATTTTGGGCTTATTAATCCTGACATAGGCTACATAAGGGTATCGGGCTTCTCTGAAGGTGTAGGTGCTGAAGTAAGGGTAGCTATTGATTCATTGCTTGCACAAGGGGTGAAAAAGTTAATACTTGACTTACGTACAAATCCGGGTGGCTTACTTGAGCAAGCAGTTGAGGTAGCAGATAACTTCTTACCTTCAGGTAAACTTATTGTTTCAACAAAAGGGAGGGTTGCAAAATCAAATAGGGATTACTACAGCACACATGAGTCAAAGACACAAGGGTTTCCACTCGTCATCCTTGTGAATAAGGCATCGGCTTCAGCATCTGAGATTGTTGCCGGTGCTATACAGGATTGGGATATTGGACTTGTAGTTGGTGATACTACATTTGGGAAAGGGTCAGTTCAGACTGTAATCCCTATTGAAGGGAATGAAGCTGTTAAGCTTACAACTGCAAGATATTATATACCAAGTGGTAGATGCATAGATATATCTGATACTACTCAGTTTTTGCTTAAAAATCCGACAATTGGCAAAAAGTTTAATTCACTTGGTGGTCTTAATCGCGAATTTGTAAGTAATGGCTCAATAGTTCCTGATACTGTTTTAGAGTCGGAAAAGACACTACCTATTATTACAGAGATTCAAAGAAATGGTCTATTTATGCAGTATACATCAAAGTGGGTAAGAGAACATCCAAAAGTTCAGAAGGGATTTGAAATTAGCCCTCAAATGCTACAAGATTTTAAAGCTTTTATAAAGAATAAAGGTATGAAATTTACTGACTCTGAATTTGACTCTGCTACAAAGTCTATTAAGCAGATTATTAAATCAATGATTGCACAAGACAAGTGGGGTGCAAAAGGTCAGTATGAAGTATTGCTAAGTGAGGACCCGTGGATTCAGTTTTCAAGTAAATTACTATCAAAAGCTCGCTCAGATAAGGACTTATTTAAACTTGTAGGTGTAAAATGAAACTCAATCACATAATAAAATCGCAGCAGTTTAATAGGAGCTTGCTATCAGCTATATTTTCAGAAGCTCGTAATATGGAGAAGATAGCTAAAGCTGGTGGTTCTAATCTATTAGCTCAAAAGGTGATGGCTACACTGTTTTATGAACCGTCAACGAGGACAAGACTTTCATTTGAGTCGGCAATGAAAAGGCTTGGTGGTGATGTGATAACGACTGAGTCAGCAAAAGAATTTTCATCCGCTGCCAAAGGTGAGACACTTGAGGATACAATCCGTATAATTGATGATTATGCAGATGTAATCGTTCTCCGCCATTATGAGAGTGGAGCTGCAGCTCGTGCAGCTCATGTTTCAGCTGTCCCAATCATAAATGCGGGCGATGGCACAGGTCAGCATCCGACACAGGCTTTGTTAGATTTGTATACTATTGATAAAGAGATTGGTGAGATAGACGGTCTCTCAATAGCTATGGTAGGTGACCTCGCAAATGGTAGGACAGTGCGCTCTTTATCATATCTTTTGACTAAATATAAGGATATACACATTTACTTTGTAGCTCCAGATGCGGTTAGGATGAAGGAGGATATAAAAGATTATTTAAGTAAGCATCATGTTTACTTCAAAGAGGAAGGCGATTTAAAAAAAGTTGCATCAAAAGTGGATGTCATATATCAGACCAGGATACAGCGTGAAAGATTTGGTGAGAAAGTTGAAGATTATGAGAAGGCACACGGCAAGTATGTAATTGACAAAAGTATCCTAAATCTGCTGAAAGAAGACGCTATCGTTATGCACCCTTTACCAAGAGTAGACGAGATTAAGCCAGAAGTAGACCTTGACCCACGTGCTGCATATTTTAGACAGGCTCAAAATGGACTATACATACGAATGGCACTGTTGAAGATGATTTTGATAGGATAACCAATGTAAAGTGTGTTAGTCTCGCACATAATTTATATGCGAGATTTGTGATATGAAAGACATTTTTTCCACTCTCTATGAGGTAGGGCAGATATTGAATTCCGTACTTGACCCAGATGAGCTCCTTAACAAAATGATTGACCTCGTAATTGAACACACTGAGGCAGAGAGAGGTTTTATTATTGCCGTTGACGGACTTCGTATTGCTCGCAATATGGAGCAGGAGTCAGTCGAAGAGTGTTTTTCTACCACTGTTGTGCAAAAGATATATGAGACTAAGAAACCAGTTTTTACTATTGATGCACAAGTTGACCCCCGATTTCGGGGGAGTGAGAGTATCCTTAAGGGGAAAGTGCGTTCAGTATGTGCAGTCCCCTTGATTCATAGAGGTACTATTGAAGGGGTTATCTATGTTGACTCAAGTCTTAAACAAGGAGTTTTTGATGATGCTACACTTCGTTTTCTTGAGCTTTTCTCCAATATTGCTTCCGTAGCTCTTGTGAATGCTATAAGATTTAGTAAGTTAAAAAAGGAACACGAAGCATTAAAATTGAAGGGTTTTGGTGAACTAATTGGGGTAAGTAAACCTATGCAAGCCGTATTTGATTTGATAAAAAAGGCGTCCTCTACCTCATGCCCTGTTTTCATTCAAGGTGAGTCAGGAACTGGTAAAGAATTAGTGGCTCGTGCAATTCATTCCAATGGCACAAGAGCTGTGTATGAATTTGTCCCTCTCTATTGTGGTGGGTTACCCGAGAGTCTTATAGAATCAGAATTGTTTGGGTACAAAAAAGGGGCTTTTACAGGGGCAGATAAGGACAAAGAAGGTCTATTTGAGGCAGCTGACCGTGGGACACTATTTTTGGACGAGATTTGTGATATCCCACTTGTAATTCAGGCTAAATTGCTTCGTGCTTTACAATTGGGTGAAATTAGGAGGATTGGAGATACAAAGCTCATAAAGGTAGATGTCCGAATAATCTCAGCTACGAATAAGGACCCAAGAGTGGAAATAAAAGAGAAACGGTTCAGAGAGGATTTATATTATAGATTAAATGTGCTGGAAATAAAGCTACCGCCTCTAAGAGAGAGGAAAGAGGATATTTCCCTTCTTACACACTATTTTTTAGGAAAATATGGGAAAAGCCATGGCAAAGAAGGGTTTACTTTCTCCAAGCAGGCAATAGAGAAATTGGAGAGAAATGCTTGGTATGGGAATGTCAGAGAACTTGAGAACTTTGTTCAGCGGACATTGGTTACAGTGAATGAAAATCCTATCCCACCTGAGGCAATCGTTTTTGCGGAGTCTCACGAATATGAGCCTACATTGAGTGAGTTAGAAAGGGAAGCAGTATTAAACAGACTGTGCGCCTATAGGGGAGATAAGATGAAAGCTGCAAAAAGTTTAGATATTTCCCTAAGAACCCTTTATTATAAATTAAAAGAATGGAGAAAAGTATAGGACCATACAAAATATTAGAGGAGCTTGGAAAAGGCGCAACCAGCATCTGTTACCGTGCCGTTAAACCTCCTCTGGAGCGTGAGTTTCTCTTGAAAATTCTATATCCACAATTTGCACAAGATACCGAAGTGGTTGCACGCTTTGAACGCGAGGCTCGTATAATATCGCGTCTTACACATCCAAATGTGGTCCAAATACTCGATTTTGGCAAAATAAATGATACCTATTTCATTGCTATGGAATCTGTAAAAGGCAAGTCCCTTAAAGAGATGTTTACTTCGAGAAAGTTCACCCCAAAGGAAGCAATATCGATCATAATATATCTACTTGATGCACTCTCCTATGTCCATAAGAGAAGTGTAGTCCATCGAGATATAAAGCCTTCAAATATCATTGTAACAAAAGAAGGTATTCCAAAACTTACTGATTTTGGGCTTGCATGGGCAAAGAGTCTTTCAGGGATTACAACTGAAGGGACATTCCTTGGGACACCAGAGTATATGTCACTTGAACAACTTAAAGGTGAAAAAGTTGACCAAAGGGCTGATATTTATTCATTGGGCATTGTTTTTCTTGAGCTACTTACAGGAGTTAAAGCTTATGAAGGAGATAACTATACACAGGTCATTCAAAATGTTCTCACTCGTAGTCCACGCGGGATTAATGAATTAGCTAATTATGTCAATGATAGACTCGCAATGATTGTGAAAAAGATGATAGAGAAAGATAAGACAAAACGATACGAGAGTGCTAATGCTGTTTTGGACGCCCTTATGAAATTACAGGGTAAACCTGTTCCCAAAAGGAGACGAGTAAAAGCATCTCTTCTTATAAGTTATAGTATTGCATGTTTGCTACTTTTACTTGTTGGCTGGCATATGAAGAAACTTTATAGCTTAAAAGCTGTCCCAAAAGAGGTTATGTCTGAAAAATCCGCGTCAGAGACTACAATGGCTCAAAGGAGTGTTATTTCTGAACGTCGAGCCCAGTCGAGCCGTGAACCACTAACTTTAGAGAGTAAACGACCGATAACTCAACAAACTGATAAACTAATAAGCTTTCCTCTCTATATTTATGTTTTACCTTATGCCAAGGTCTGGGTTGATGGCTCACTCGTAGGGGAAAGTCCACCCGGCTTAGAAGCAGATATTCCTGCCGGATCCCATACACTAACTTTTGAGAGTCCACGGTTCCCAAAGATAACAAAACAGATTGAGATAAAAAAAGGTGAGATGCTACGCATAAACTTATTCCAAGAGGTTTCGTATCTTCAAGTTAAAGTTAAACCTTGGGCTGAGGTCTGGGTAGACGGCACACCTACAGAGGTGACTCCTTTAGCTGCTCCACTGATTTTGGCACCAGGATATCATGAGATAAGACTCCATCATCCGTATTACAAGGACTATGTGGATACACTGGACTTTAAAAGGAGAGATACACTTAAGATTGACCTTACGTTCAAGAAATGATTATTTTATTATTCTTCTTTACTGTCTCTCCACTCCATGGTGAAAGTCGTGGTGAGCCACTTAATGAACTTTATGAGGATGGTAAATATTTTGCCGTAATTGAACAAGCAGAGGAAATACTTAAAGACACAAGTTTAAGCCTACAAGACAAAGTTGGTGTCCATACTATACTTGCTTTTTCTTATGTAGTATTAGGAAAAGATAAGCTTGCTAAACTTGAGTTCCTTGAAGCATTAGCCTTAAACCCAGAATTGGAGCTCGACCCAATTTTAGTTTCACCTAAAATCATGGAGACCTTCCGGGAGACTAAAAGGATGTTTCGCCTCTTTCCAAAACAAAAAATTGCAAGACCGGCTCCCCCTAAAAACCTTCAGTCACTTGCTATTCCAGGGATATGGGAGATTAAAAGTGGGAATAAAAGGAGGGGATACTTCTTATTAGGTGGGAGTGCATTAAGTGTAGTATCTTTAGGGTTCTCTCATTATCAGTGTGAGAAATATCGTGCTGCATACCTTGATGCACACGACCCAGCCGTAATAGAAGATAAATATAGCAAATACTCATTTTGGTATCAAAGCAGAACTTACTTCCTTGCATCTACTATTTTAATTTATACCTTTCACCTTTTTCTATTAGCCAGATAAAATTATTGCAAATTTTACACAACTTTTGCAAAAATTGCATAATATCATTAGGAGCGATGGAATGTGTCCGTTACCCCTAAAACCCCTGCATCCCTTAAAAGTCTGGCATCTAGTATAGTCTAAAGTTTACAGTCTCTTGCCCCTGTCACAGATTTTGCTATATTTAGAAAGTGGGGGGTGAGAAAGATGAAGACAGTGAGAGTAAGGGTGGAAGGAGGTGATGATATATTGTTAACCCAAACTCTTAAGGGATTGAAGAATGTAAAGGAGAAGGTAATTAAGTGGTTTGTAAAATTTAATGGAGGTGAACGATGAAACGAAGTTATTTTATAGTAGGGCTCTTACTTGGGATTTTCAGTGCCTGTTTTACTTATGCTTCAGGGTTCGGTACTATCTCAGGTAAGGTGACCAGTGAACAAACTGGTGAGCCCCTTGTAGGTGCTGCTGTGGGTGTGTTCCTATCACCTTGGGATACAACACCTGTTAGTGTTGGAGTTTCTGAACCGAATGGTAACTATAGAGTAGTTTTTCTTGTGCAGGATTCCGGTTATTTTTATGTATGCTGTTGGAAAATAGGCTATAGAGGTGAGTGGTGGGATAATGCAAGCTCACCAGAGGAAGCAGACCCTGTTCTTGTCCACTCCGGTGAAACAGTGCATAACATAGATTTTGGATTGGCTCTAGTTAGTGGTAATAGTGGGGTTTGTGGAAGAGTGATAAGTGAGCATTGGAATAATGACTTTATAGAAGGGGCAACTGTGACTGCTTATCTCAGCCCAGAAGATACAGTTGGAGTTGGTGACACCGTTACCGGGCAATTTGGTAGTTATTTCTTACGGCTGGCACCGGGTAGGTATTATATTTACGCAGAGAAAGCTGGCGAATACGAAGGTGAGTGGTGGCAGGAAGGAAATCCACAGCCAGTGAGTGTAAAGGAGAACGAGATAACACCAAACATCAACTTCACCCTAACTCCCATTTATGGATCGGCGATATCAGGAATTGTGAGAAGTAATGCTGGAGATATTATTTGGGGCGCTGTTGTTAGACTTTACACAAATCCATTTGGAGAGCCAATAGATACGGAGATATCTTGGCATAATGGGTTTTATCGGTTTACTAACCTTGAGCCAGGAACTTATTATCTATCTGCTTCTGCTTATGGATTCAATTTAGAGTGGTGGGATGATGCAGATACTCCAGAGGAAGCTGATTCTGTGGTTGTAATGAATGAAGAGGTATGTGATATTAACTTTTATCTTGAGAGCTCTGGTGCTGGTGTAGGGGCAGTTACTGGCTTTGTTAAAGATAAAGAGACAAATACTCCTATAAAATGGGCAATAGTTACTCTTTCAAAAGCTGACATGCCTATTGCAGGGGCTTGTACTGATACTTCTGGGGTATATTTGATACGAATGGTGCCCGAAGGTTCATATATTGCCAAGGCAAGAGCTATGGGGTATATGGTTGAGACTTATCCTGAGTCAGTTAAGGTTGTGGCTAACGAGCTAACCTCTGATATTAATTTCTTACTCTCACGTGATACTCTCCACATTCCGGGCTCTATTTCAGGTTTAGTAATGACAGAAGAAAATAATATCCCTATTCCTGACGTCTTTGTTATTGCTTATGGGAGCCATGGAGTTGGTAAAGGCAGAACTGACAGTATCGGTTCTTATAAGATAGAGCCTCTTTTCCCTGGTTCTTACTATGTTAAAGCATGTGCTTGTGGGTATTTACCTGAGTGGTATAATGAAGCATCAAACCCTATTGATGCTACTTTAGTTGAGGTAGCAGAAGGCCAAGATGTTAGTGGGATTAACTTCACATTGAGTAGTTTTAGTATAGGTGAAATAACTGGGACAGTAGTTGATACAGCCGGTCAAGGTATTCCGTTTGCACGAGTGTTGGCAACTGGAATTAACACTTGGTATGAACACTGGACTAAAGCAGATAGTATGGGAGTCTACTCAATAGAGCTCATACCCGGATTTTACCGTGTGAGTGGCTATGCAAATGGGTATTCACCTGGTGTATATCCTGAGCCTGTTGAGGTAATAGAAAACTCGATAACTTCTGGAATTGATATAACTCTTCAACCTGTACCCACAGGAGATGGTAAGATTTCAGGTGTAGTCAGAGATGACTCAACTCAATTTCCTATTTGTGGTGCATTTGTTCTTGTCACATCTCGCTTAACTACTCCTCACTTCTTAGGCTATGCTTTCACTGATACTACTGGTGCTTATGAAGTAGAGAATGTGCCAGTTATTGATGAACCTGTCTTCCATGTGCGTGCATTTGCTCCTGGCTATATTCCAGAATTCTACGACAATGTGTATTATTGGGAATTAGCTACTCTCGTCTCTTCATTTGCTGATTCAATTAATTTTGAGCTCAGCCATGCATCAGGTGGACCAAACGGTATATCTGGAAGGATAACTGGAGGCGATAAGGGTGGTGTAGCAAACGCTGTAGTTTATGCTATTGATGGGACAAAGATTATTGGAGGAGATTATTCTCAAAAGGATGGCTATTATCTACTGGACGAGCTGCCACCTGGTACTTACATGCTTAAAGTATCAGCTCCAGGTTACCCCACTACGACTTATGGGCCGGTTGAAGTACTTGAGCAGAATGTTTCTGATGCTAACATTCAGCTGGAAGTCGCAGGTATTTCTGAGAAACAGCTGACAGAAAAGGAAACACTCTCTCTTAAAGTCACTCCAAATATTGTATCACATCTCACTACACTCTTGTACAATGTTCCAAATACAGCTCATGTTGAAGTTACAATTTACAATGTGAGTGGCCAAAAAGTGACGACTCTTGTTAATAGTAAGGAAGAGGCAGGCATTAAGCAGCTAATCCTAAATACACACACGTTTACTCAAGGGATATACTTTATAAGGCTTACAGTTGGGAATAACAAAATTGTGAAGAAGCTGATAATCTTACGGTAATTTGGAGTGTTCTGCAAAAGGGGAGGGCAAAAGCTCTCCCCTTTGCTTTTTACTTGATATAAATTTTTATTTCTTGACTTCATTCAAAAATAGAGTATGTTTGACAGTTGATGAAGAAAGTATACTTCCTTTTTATTTTGGTCTTTTTAAGTTGCAAACCACCGAGAAATAATCCATATGACCCAAAATCACCAAATTATATAGGAGAGGGTGTAGTCAAAGGTAGAGTCACTAATACCACAGGAGTTCCTCTTTACGGAGCAATTCTATCTACTATTCCAATAAAGTTTGCTACAGAGTCTGATTCCAATGGTTTCTTTATCCTAACTTCTGATCCGAGGGTATGGCAACTTGTAGCCACTAAGGAAGGCTATGTACCTGAGACAACCCATGTCCATATAGCTGTGGGAGAAACAACAGAGGTTAACTTCTTTCTTAATGGGCTGCCCATTATCCAATCCGCATGGGTTATATCATGCCACGAAGATAGAGGATGGCCAGTGGGCAGCATCTATTGGGCTGATGTATGGGGTGAAGTTCAAGATTTTGATGGACCACAAGACATAGACTCGGTTTGGGTAATAGTAGAATTGGAGTCAACTATAATAAAAAAATATTTGTCCCGCTGGAACATGGGCTACGGAATAAGAATATATGCAGATTCTTGCCCGAACGGCGATTTAGAATCTCTTATAGGCAGACCCTTTATCCTCTGTACAGTTGATAAAAAAGGGGCTATTGGAATTTCTACAACCTTTTATCTCCCAAGAATCATCTATTCTGTCCCCAGAGTTGTGAGTCCAACTTATGGGGATACATTAAGCCAGAGCTTACCAATAGATTTCGTATGGCAGGGGGTGGAAGTTAGTTATACTATTACTTATAGATTAATTATCCAGAACTGGCCCACTATGGATACTGTGTTGACGAAGGGTAACATAATGGAGACCACTACAACAATTGACCCAATGCCCCCAGCGACTTACCTTTGGCGTGTGGAGGGTAAGGACGATTTTGGTGATATAAGTCGGTCAAGTACCACAATGTTTGTGGTAAAATAAGTCAAGAAATCCGTTATTTTATAATTTTTATCTTGATTTTTAGATTTGTGTTATAAATAATTTTAAAGCTATGAATTTATTAATAAAAAATGGTAGGGTTGTTGACCCTGCAAATAACTTAGATGGAAAGTTTGATATTTTAGTAGAAGGCTCTAAAATCAAAGAGGTATCATCTCAAGCAGTTGCTTCTAATTGTGGTAGGGGTTTGATTAATCAAACCCCTACAATAATAGATGCTTCTAATAAATTAGTAGTCCCCGGCTTAATTGATGTCCATGTCCACTTTCGTGAATTTGGTAAAAGTGAAGAAAAAGAGACTATATATTCAGTATCTCGTGCCGCTGCTATGGGTGGTTTTACTACTATAATTTGTCAACCTAACATCAAGCCCAGAGTTGATAGTCCAGCAAAGGTTAGACAGGTTATTAATGAGGCTAAAAAATACAGCCTCGTTAACCTTTATCCAAGTGCCTGTATTACAAAAGGTAGAGCCCATAAAGAGTTAGTTGACATAAAAGAGATAAAAGAAGCTGGTGCTGTAAAGTTAACCGATGACGGTGACCCTGTTATTTATGAGACACTAATGTATAATGCTTTAAAAGAGGCTAAAAAATTTAATCTCCCTTTAAGCTCACATTGCGGATTATCAAATTGGGCAGAGTTGACTTTGAAGAAATTGGGAGATCAAACAGTTGGCTCTACTTTAGAGAAAGGCTACTTTTATAATTCAGAAACATTTTTTGTAAGACGAGACATTAGGTTAGCTAATAAGGCACGTTGTCCGCTCCATATTGAGCATGTTAGTTTAAAGACATCAGTAGATGAAATCAGGCATGCTAAAATTAAGGGTTATAAAATTACTGCCGAAGTTACACCACATCACTTTATACTAAGCAAAAATGATTTGTCAAAATACGGCACAAATGCTAAAGTCAATCCGCCATTACGGGAGATCCACGATATTGAAGCACTGCGTGAGGCACTCAAAGACGATACTATTGATGTAATTGCAAGCGACCACGCCCCACATATGAGTGAGGATAAAAATCTGGCTTGGGAGTATGCCCCTTTTGGAATTGTAGGGCTTGAGACTACATTAGGGCTTGTGCTTACAGAATTAGTAAGCAAAAATATCTTGTCACTCTCTCAAGCAATTACAAAAATGACTGCTAATCCAGCTAAGATATTCAACCTACAGGCAGGCTCATTAGGAGTGGGAATGCCAGCCGATATAACAATTATTGATTTAGAGAAAGAATATAAAGTTAATACGAACCAGTTTGAGTCACTGGGTAAGAACTGTCCATTTAATGGCTGGAAGTTAAAAGGTAAGGCAATTGCAACAATTGTGGGTGGTAAGGTTGTAATGAGAGACGGCAAAATACTATCGTAATATATTGTGCTGTTTTAAACTGCTTCCATAGTAGATGGTGGCTTTGTAGTTATATTATAAGTTACTGATACAATACCAGTAACTTCTGTTGTTATCCTTTTTACCAGCCTATCCAAAGTTTTGTAAGGTAATCTTGTAGGTGTTGCTGTTCTTGCATCAATGCTATCCCAGCATCTGATTTCTATTTGTAAACCGTAGTCTCTTTTTCCGTCGCGTATTCCTGTGACTCTATCTTCGTGTAAAATTGCCATATACTGGAAAGCATGAGTATTTGATAGCTCTTCCTCAGTAATAGTAGTTGCTTGTCTTACTATTTTTACCTTTTCTGGAGTCACTTCTCCTATTATTCTACCAGCTAAAGCTGGCCCTAAAAAAGGTATTCTATTGTATACACTCTTTGGCAACCCCAGTGCTTTTGCTACTTTTCTTACACCATCCTTACGAAGCTGAATTAAAGGTTCAATAATTTTATAGCCAAAAGCTTCTTCAGGGTCAATGCCCAACTGCTCAAAAACATTGTGTTGTCTTTTTATTCCTGCAACAGTTTCGTCTACATCGGTTAAAATAGTGCCCTGCAAAAGGTATTTTGCACCGCTTTCTATCACAAGCTTACCAAAGACATCCTTATAAAAGGTCTGAACAATGGCTTCCCTTTTGGCTTCAGGGTCTGTTATTCCTTTCAATGAATTAAAGAATTTGTCTTTAGCATCCACAACATTTACATTGATACCAAATCCTTTGAATAAAGACACAACTCGTTCCAGCTCACCCTGTCTCATCAAGCCGTTATCAATAAAATATGTATGGAGTCTATCACCCAAAGCACGATGGCCAAGCATAGTTACAGTAGATGAATCGACACCACCTGATAAAGCATTGATAGCTTTACCATCGCCAACAAGAGCAGAGATTTCATTTATCTTTTGTTCTATAAATTTATGTGGCTTTAAATACTTTGCTTTTATTTCTTTAATTTTCATCTTAACCTCCTAAAGCTTTGACACAAATTTGAGGTGGCACCTCTTATTGTTCTTAATATAAAATCTGAGTTTCATTGCTTTACCTGCTTTTATGCCTATTCTTGTAGTGGCTACAATATCAAATTTTGAGGTCAGACCTCTTACTGAATTTCCTTCCTCAATTCGTAAATTACTATTTACTAAATCAGCCCCATTCTCCTTATGAGTTATGCCAAAAGCTTGTGTCACCTTTGCAGGTCCATTAGTAAGGGTTTTTAAGTTACTCACTTTTCTCCTTTTTTTCATTAGTTCTATTCCATACAATGGTTCAACTGCCCTTATTAACACTGCACGAGCTTCATCTTTGTGTCCTGTTACTACATTTAGCATATAGTGCATACCATAAGTGAAGTAAACATAAGCATAACCGGGTGGTCCCCACATTACCTCGTTTCTTTTGGTCCTTTTTCCACCGTATGCATGGGAGGCGGGGTCTTTGTCACCATAATAGGCTTCAGTTTCTACTATCATCCCTTTAGTTACTCCTTCAGAAGTTTGATGAATAAGTACCTTGCCAAGCAGTGCCTTAGCTACTTTCTTTACAGAATTAGCGTAAAACTCTCTCTGCATTATTGATACTAAATTACAGAGGCTTTAAAATTTAAGGTTTACCCCTATGACAGGTGAAAACAACTCAAAAAAGTGAGGCGCTTTAAGTTCTTTTATTGCAACAATAGCAGGAATCGCAGCAATAAATGAGTTTGTCTTTAGTCCTAAATCTACTTGCAACAACCCAAAAGAAAAAGAACTACTGGCACTGATTGCAAGATATGGGATTATGAGTTTTCGTTCACCAACTAAGTAAACTTCATTCCAAGCCTCTAAATTAACTCTCAAAGGTAAAAGTAACCGTGACTCAAATCCTGTGCTTAAATAATAACTACCTGATGTATAGCCTCCAATAGTTAAGCCAGAGGTGAATGGTCCAAGTTTAATTGCACTGCCTAACTTTACACCAAGCTTGTGAGGTAGCTTATACTTACCAGCCCATTCATCTAATCGGGTAGTATCAGGGAATTTGGATAGCTTTATGCGGATGTTACCACTTATTGTGTCTCCGGTCACCACTACACCTTCTGAATAAAGCGAATCTATAGATGGTGCACCATTTATATAAGTTATCGTATTCCCGCCACCGAGCTTCAGAGTAACTGCTGGTATTCCTTCTATTGTACCACCTAATTTAAGAAACCCAATATCTAAAATCATACCAGTAAGACAGGTAAATTCATCACCTCTTAATTCAACAGTTCCATTACTTTTGAATATGTTCTCATTAATAGTTGTATTTCCTGATAGATTTACTGTCCATTCTGTAGTTTCACTACATTTCAATGTGCATGGGGCATTGGCATCCACACTTGAACCAAGTTTAAGTTGCCCCCTAATTGGTCTATAAGTAGCACCGAAGCCAAATCCAAAAGGCCCTAAAGAATGGGCAAGCCCAAAGAATACCTTTGGCTGTGATAGCTTGATATTTCCATTTGCTTCAAGAGTTGTGGTAACAGGTGCAGTAAAAGTCCATATAACTGGGATTGTAACTCCTTCAGGTATACCCTGTATTTCAGTGTGTGTTAAAGTATCAGGAATCGTATCAGTAAATGTGTGCCTCAATGAGACTTTGCCTTCACTACTCAAGCCGAGTCCAAAATCTTCTATAACCCCAAATCCGGCACCAAATCCTTTTAAGTAAGTTCCGAATGCTATAAAATTTATACCGCTTGGCTGTGTAAATGCAAGGTCGCAAGGGACTTCAACTTTACCAACTTCTTCACTCATATCAAACACAGGTAACAAATTAATTTTAGATGTGAAACGCAACCCCAAAATAGTTGAGAAACTTTTACCTTTAATCTTAGACAGTGACGCAGGGTTAACGATACAGCCATTTAATCCTTGTGCAAGTGCCGGGTTACTGTATCCTAAATTAAGACCACCAATAGTCAATAGACTGACTTTAAGTTCACCACTTAAACTACCGCTTACCTGAGTGGTATCAGTTAAGGACACGGATAAACACAGATAGGAACACAGATAAATACAAAACATTTATCTAAATCTACTGTACACAGCGTCTATATTTCTCAAGTAATACTTATGGTCAAAGAAGCTGTTTATTTCGTCTGCAGAAAATAACTTATTTATAGCTTTATCTTTTAGCAAGACATCTCTTAAATGCCTACCCTCAGTTTCAGCCTTAAATGAACAGCTTTGTACAACTTCATACGCTTTGGTACGACTCATCCCCTTTTTAATTAGTTCTACAAGCACTTTGCCAGAAAATATAAGCCCACGTGTATACTCAAGATTCTTTTTTAAATTAGCACGCAAAATATTAAGCCCATCAATTACTTCTTTAGTCTTCCTAACTATATAATGAGTAAGTATAGTAGAATCAGGTATAATTATACGCTCAGGGGCTGAGTTTGATATGTCTCTTTCACCCCACAGTGTAATATTTTGCAGCCCTACGAATGCATTACCACGCACTACTCTTGCCAGCCCGCATATACGCTCACAAATTATAGGATTCTTTTTATGTGGCATAGCAGATGAGCCTTTTTGGCCCCTTAGGAATGGCTCAGCAAGCTCGTGTATCTCAGTTCGCTGTAAGTGTCTTATCTCTTGTGCAAATTTTTCACACGAAGTCGCTATAATAGCAAGTGTACAAAGGTATTGGGCATGTCTATCTCTTTGTATTATCTGTGTACTTACAGGCGCAGGCTTAAGACCAAGCTTCTTGCAGACAAGCTCTTCAACCTTTGGTGAAATATATGGATAGTTGCCACAGGCACCTGAAATTTTGCCATAAGAGATATTATCTATTGCAAACTTAAGCCTATCTTCATTAGACAGCATCTCTTCATACCAGACAAGAAACTTCAACCCAAGTGATGTTGGCTCAGCATGTACTCCATGAGTCCTGCCAACAGTCAGTGTATACTTTTCTTCAAGTGCCCTCTTCTTTAAAGCTGACTTTAATTCTTTAATCTCCTGTAAAATAACTTCACCTGCCTCCTTCATCAATAAGGAAAGTGCTGTATCTACTACATCGTAAGAAGTAAGTCCAAGGTGTACCCACTTGGATAGTGGACCGACTGATTCAGCTATATTCTCAATAAAAGCTATTACATCGTGCCGTGTAGTAACTTCAAGTTCTTTAATCCTTTTTGGACTGAACTTTGCTTTAGCTTTGATTTTAGCTACTACATCAGCTGGTATTTCACCAAGTTGTGCTCTGGCTTCAAGGACTGCTAACTCAACTCCCCACCAATACTTGAATTTATTGTCCTCACCCCATATCTTATTGAGCTCAGCTGTTGTATACCTATCTATCATCTTTTAGAGATAAGATACGACTTCAATGATTTTTGTGTCGACTGCTCACACATAAAACATGTATATGAATATATTTTTTGATTAAAATTTTGTTTAGCAGCCTCAAGGTCATATTTAGCTTGTCTTAACCAACGTTCTGCTTCTTCTTTACTTTTTTTTCATATAGGACAATTCCTTCTTTTATAACATTTTCTATAATTGGTTTGTTTAACAACAACAAAATCTAAGTCACTGTATTCGTCAATCTCATCTCTAACATAAGAGCCGAAGATGATTATCTTTTTAGGGTTGTAATTTTTCTTTAGACAGTTTACGATTTGTTCAACAGCACATTTCTTTTTTTCACATTCTTATTTTATAAACTTTTTTGCCTTTTTCCTTTCTTTTTTTGTATTTATCGCCCGGCAAGCTTTAACTTCGACTTTAACACCATCTATCCATAAATCATATTGTCCATCATAATCTTGATCGAGATTTTTGTCAGGCTTCTTAAATCTACTGTCTAAATCCATAATATGTTGATGCCACATCTCGCCAAATATTCGGGGAGCATATTCAAAAAATTCCTATATTGGTTAGATGAAACATAATCTTCCCTCAATTTTTCGTATTGTTTGAAAGTGATAGCCTTCCTATCGAGTAAAAACATTAACATGTACTCGTATCTATAAAATACTTGCTGAATATCTACCCACACATTCCCGGCTCTTATATACTTAGATTTGCCTCGTTCTAAATTTTCCGTAATTCTGCCATTTACTTCTTTATAATATCCCCTCAATATTTTGGGAATATCTGTGTATTCAGCTTCTACCTTAAATTCTGGATTACCTTTAACATAATAAAGGAGTTCCTGTCTGACCCACATCCAGTTTTTCTGTGTTCCATATCCTCTCTGATTTCTTAATGTAATGATATTTTTTGGTTTTAATTCCTTAAATTCTCTCATCAGGATAATAAAATCTGGGAGGGGTTGAAGATTGTCTCTGTAATCTGCACCTAACCATATATAAAAATGAGCATTTTTATCCATCACTAAAATTGCATTTCGCACCCATTTCTCCGAAAACTCTAAGTATTTTTCTATATTTATCTTAAAGAGAGCATTTGTATTTGCATTTCCCACTGGCACATTATAAGGTGGGTCGTTTACAACTAATTTAGCCTTTTCCTCACCATTTTTTACATCTTCCAGTTTTGTTGCGTCTAATACGCCCACCCTATGCCGTTGAACGGGGTCTTCCCATATTTCACCATATTTTAATCTGCATAACGGTAATACTTTTTCTCTTAACTCACCGTGAAGATCCAACCGTTGAAGTCTTTCAGTAGTCTTGCCTTCACTCTGACTTTTTTTACTTGCGTAGACTTGCATCAAAGCTAATTGCTCCTTAATACTTTTTATTTCGGATTCTCTTGTTTTATACCTCTTCATATCTCTTATCTCGTAAACTTTTTTGCACGCTCCCAGTCTTCAATAAATCTCTTTATACCTTGGTCTGTTAGTGGATGTTTAAACATTAGCTGTATCACATTAAATGGTATAGTACAAACAGGAGCACCAAGTTGGGCAGCTTCTACTACATGTAAGGGGTGACGAATTGATGCCACTATTAACTGGGTATCAAATCTGTAATTATTAAGCATTGTAAGGATTTCACGAACAAGCGCCATCCCACTGTGACCGGCGTCATCAAGCCTGCCTATGAATGGTGATATATAGTTAGTGCCAGCCTTTGCAGCTATAATGGCTTGATTACAAGAGAAAACAAGCGTAGTATTTGTAGTTATACCTTCACTTCGTAGCTTCCTTATAGCTTTGACCCCCTCTGGTGTCATCGGCACTTTTATGCAGATATTTGGATGAATTTTTGATAGCTCTCTACCATCTTTTACAATACCTTCTGTATCAAGACTTAACCCTTCAGCTGAGACAGGACCATGAATAAGTTTACATATATCTTTCAAAATATCACGTGGCGAGCGTCGGGTACGTTCAATCTCCTTACCGAGTAGGGTTGGATTTGTAGTGACCCCATCCAAAATGCCAAGCTCGGCTGCCTCACGAATCTCGTCAAGATTAGCAGTATCAATAAAAATTTTCATTTTATACCTCTGTTTACCCCGATGAGCATTGAATAACTACTCTCTTGTATATCACCTAAAGTGTAAAATAGATTTTTAGTATCACCATCAACAAGAATAATACCATACTTTGCTACCACTGAGATAGAGAGTTTTCTAAAATTAGCGCCTACCATTGTGGCTATGTGGAATCCCATTGTGTTTTTGGTCAAAGTATAATAGTCAGTTGTAACCCAACCACCAACTTCACTTATATCTTTGACACAGTTTTTAAGTAAATAAATGCCTAGCCCAGGACCGGCTCCTAAACTTATCCACAGGATCCTTTGGATATTCCATTTGGTTAATTTGAATATGGCAGTCTCATCAACAAAAAGACACGAAAATACACATTCTTTACTCCTTGCACCTTCAGCTTCTTTGTATGGCTTTTGCCAGTACCCAATTGACTCATTGATAAAAAATTTATCCACTATTTCAATTGAATAATGGATACTTAAGAGTGGTGCAAGTCTACTATTGTCTACCTTTAATACTCCACACCCGACACCAAAGCATTGTCCGAAGGATCCTGTGGAGAGAAGGAAAAATTGGATAGGTATCACCTCAAAATGTATTAACCGCAGATGCACGCAGATAAGCGCAGATTGTTTAATGATAAAATCTCTCTATTATCTGTGTTCATCAGTGTTTATCTGCGGTTTCAAATAGAGCTACTTCTTAATTATCAGTTCAAGTTGTTTTGCAATATAGGCTTGCATGTCTTTATTAACTGTATCAGTAAGTGCCCCCCCTATCCAATTAAATTCGTCCTCACTAATTCCTGCCTTCTCATATGCTTTGAGCTCACTATCTTTCCACCGTTCCTGTAACCTATTCCATGACCTCATAACTTCGGGATGCTCACTGCAATAGATAGAGTCAGAGAGTTCATCTAACCCGCTGCTAATATTATAGCGCTTCGTAAATTCTTGCACCTCCTTTTCATGTCTTGCTATTGCATCCATTAGATATTTTGAAGCATTGATGTAACTAGATGCCATCTCTTGTGTAATCTTGCCATCAGCGGGTGGCTTGAATTCTTTAGCTGCCTTTTTTGGTGACTCCTTTGAGCACCCAATAAGTAAACCAACCATAATATAAATAAAATAGTGATTCATAATACTACACCTCCCTCTCGATAAGAGGCTGTTTAGCATTCTATAGATACTTATCTACCAAGAATCTATAAACACCAATAAAAATGCTATCACCTCCTGTTTTCATTTGGTCTCCTCTCTATTGTAT
>JASEGA010000025.1 GCA_030018315.1 bacterium
CTTAAATCTCTCGTTGGGTGTTTCCTCGGTAACCCAATGCTTATGATTATCATTCCACCACTCTATCCGCTTCCTTAGCCATTCATTTGCCTCAGAAAGAGTCCTTATATTGTTAGCCCTAAACTCTTTTATCAGCCTATCCTGAAACATACGGAATGGTCTCTCCACTTTGCCCTTACTGGGTGCATCATGTGGAGGTGTATGAAGCAATAGTATCCTGAGTTTACTCAATGCCATGTCTATCTGGGTATGGACTTCATCAGGGTCTTTATGATAATCAAAGTAAAGCGAAAAGTTCCTCTTGTTGTACTTGAATTTAGAGTCGTTATCTGTATAAAGAGCCCGAAATACTCCATATTTCTCTACTACTCTCCTTAATGCAAGCATATTCTCCCATGTGGTGTCCCCTTCGACTAACTTCCCGGCAAGGAATTTTCTTGAATGGTCATCTATAATGAGGATAAGTCCAAAATACTGATCTATATCAGGTAGCCATTTATGCCAAGATGTATCCATCTGCAATAGTTCCCCGGGTTTCTCTTTCTCGAATCTTTTTCTTGCTCTTTTCCTTTCGGCCAAAGAATATACCATATTTTCAGCGATAGAGGACATTTTACCTGAAAAAGTAACAAAAATTAAATTTTTTTCTTGACATCCGTAAAGCGTATTATAATATTTAAAAAAGTGCCACATATGAGTGAGATAGTGAGATTTGGGGTATCTTTGAATGAGAAGCTTTTGAAAGAATTTGACAGATTTATTGCCAGCAAAGGGTATACGAATAGGTCAGAAGCAATCAGAGACCTTATAAGGGAAAAGTTGGTTGAGCGAGAGTGGGAAACGGGGGAAAAGGAAACAGTTGGGACAATTACTATTGTCTATGACCACGAAACAAGAGAACTTTTAGAAAAGCTTACACATTTCCAGCATCAACATCTGGATTTAATAATCTCTACCACCCATGTTCATCTGGATGAGCACAATTGTTTAGAAGTACTGATTGTGAAAGGAAAAGGAAAGAAGATAAAGGATATTGCAAATAAACTAATAAGCACAAAGGGCGTAAAACACGGTAAACTGATTGCTACTACAACAGGCAAAGAACTGGCATAAAAAATTTTAGGGAAGGGTGCTACTATTTTTAATTTTGTGCTATAATTTAAGGGGGTTGAAAAATGTGTGGGTTAGTTATTTTTGTGTTGTTGGGTGCAAGACCCCTTTCTACTGATGATGCTTATGTAGATAGAGGAAAGTTTGAATTAGAATTTGGGTATGAATTTAAGGAGCATATTTGTGAGTTTTCTCTTAAGCCCGGAATAACTGAACGATTAGATTTTGCTATTGCGCTTCCGTATCTTATAAAGCCCCAACAAGAAATAGGAATTGCTGGGATTTGTATTAAGTATTCTCTTTTGGATGAAGGGAGTAAAATAGCCAGTATTTCTGTAAGTTTCGGTAGTGAATTGGGGGCGGATAAGTATGCTCTTAATGGGGTTATGAGCAAAAAATAAGAAAAGTGTTATTGCATTTGAATTTCGGGTATGCAACGAGCACTATTACTCAGTGTGGGGCAGTGGAACTTTCTTTATCAGAAAAGTTCACTCCTGTAAGTGAAGTTGTTTGTGAAGACAAAAAATTAACAGAAATATTAGTTGGGGCGAATTTTCAAGCTTTTGCTGGAATAATCCTTGATTTTGGGATTGGCAGAATGTTTAATGAAGAAACGCAATGGAGAAGCACATTTAGATTAACTTATGAATTTTAGAGAGGAGGTGAAAATATGTGTGGGATAGTGGAAAATCTGAATACGACAGCTCTTACTTGGGTTTTGCCAGGTTTTTTGCTTTGCTGGTCAATACCGACAGCAGCCGCAATAATAGTATCTGCTGTGAGAAAAACTCGAAAAGGGGAAATTGAAAGTTTATGGCTCACTCTTTTACTATTTGGGGGCGCTATTTTTGGAGTAATAGACCATATTTGGAATAAAGAACTCTTCCTAATAGGACCAGAGCCATGGAAAGATATTGGATTTTTGTAGCCTGGGGTATAATAGTCGCTGTAGCGAGAGCCAAAAAAAGGATAGCAACAGAAGTAGGACAGGCGCAAAAGTAATTCATTTCTTAGAAAGAGCAAAAGCGTTCCGATAAATCGGGACGCGATAATAAAAGGGGGTAAAGATGTTTAAAAAAAGATTGTTGGTAATTGGGCTTTTCTTAAGTTTTGTAGAGAGTGGACTAAGCGAAGAGGTGAAAAAAGACACATTAAGGCTCTATTATCTTGATGAGGTTGTAGTAACTGCAACACGCATGGAGAGGGCGGTTAAGGACATTAGTATCAGGCAAGACATGGGGGCAATTTAGGTAAATTAAATTATTATCTCACAGGAGATAAGCGATTAAGTGATGGTCATCTGCCAAATTCTGCATATGATGGCAAAGACTTAACTGGTAGGTTGGGGTATGAGATTACAAGTAATATAGGAGTGGCTTTCACAGGTAAATACTTTGATGGCTATAAGGAAGAGCCGCTCCGAGCAACTGACCCGGATACTCTTATCTCAAATACTTGGAATGACTATAAAAGAGGAGCATTAGATTTGAGTTTTGATGGCAAGTGGGGAACTATTAAGGGATTAACTAAGTTTTATCGCAACTTTGGTGAACATAAATTTTCCAATGGCTGGCACTCCAAGGACTTTACAAATGGTGCATTAGTTCACAGTTCAGCAGAATTATTTTCAAATAATGAACTTACTCTGGGAGCAGAATTCAGACAGCAAGGTGGAGAGAGACTTTCAGAGCAAAAGGGGAAATGGGAAAAGAAAGAATATGCAGTATTTTTCCATGATGAACTCCGATGTATCAGAGAGAAAGCAATTCTCAGTTTTGGGGGTAGATACAACTATGATGAGATTGCAGGAACTGAACTTTGTCCACAAACTGGATTAGTTTTACATTTAGTAGAAGGCACTATTCTGCGAGGATTGGTGAACAAAGGGTTTAGGAACCCACAAATTAATGAACTGTATTTGTTTCCCTCATCTAATGATAAACTTAAAGCAGAAAGAGTTTGGAACTATGAGGTAGGACTTAATCAGCGTCTCATAAAAGGAGTAAGTCTTGAACTCGCAGGTTACATTATGAAAGGGGATAATGTTATTCAACTTGAAAAAAATCCCACTCCACCTTCAAGGTTTAAGTTTCAGAATACAGGTGAGTTTGAATTTAAAGGGATAGAGACTGGTGTGAATATACAGATTGGTAATAAGTTCACGGGCCGAACTTATTATACTTATCTTAACCCGGGTGAAAAGACCTGTGGCAGAGCAGGGAATAAATTTGATGCGACGATAAGATACTCACAAAGAAAGCTTACTTTCTCTGCCTCCGGTCAATATATTAGCAAATACTATGCGGATGACAGTTGTAAAGCACAGATTAATGATTATTATGTGGTCAACACTAAACTCATTTATAAACTCCTCTCTAATCTTCGTGCTTTTATTGGGGTTGATAATCTACTGGATACAGAATACTCTTTTTATGTTGACCTTCCCGGTGGAGCGGCGGGTCTTTATCGAATGCCAGGAAGAGCATTTACTTTGGGAATGACATTTGAATATTAAACCTGTCTTTCTAATATTCCTACTCGTTGGTTGTAGTAGAGAACCAAATACGCCTTCACTAAAGATAGGAGCTACTACTTCACTGATAGGTGTTATTTTACAGGAAATAGGCAAAGAGAAAGTTGATGTTGTGACTATTGTTCCATCTGGAATGTGTCCCGGGCATTTTGATGTTAAGCCGGGTGATATAAAAGATTTGCAAGATGCAAAAGTTATAATGAGTCATGGATATGAAGAATGGATAGAGAATCTTTTAAATTCTATGAACATAGTGAATAAACCTTTGAGAATTGAAGGTAATTGGATGGTTCCTGAAGTTCATAAAATTGCAGCTAAAGAAATAACTAAGATACTGACAGAGATTAGTCCGGAGAACACAAATTTTTATCTGGATAACTTAACTGATTATGAGAAGTTAATTGATTCTTTTGCTTTGGAAGTGAGTGAGTCCACTAACACTTTTAAAGGTATAAAAGTTATCTGTTCTGAACACCAAGCAGAGTTTTTAGAATGGCTCGGATTTAATATAATTACTACTTATGGGAGACCAGAAGAGCTAACTCCCAAGGAAATATTGAACATAGTAAATATAGGAAAAAAGGAGCAAGTGGATATAGTGGTTGATAACTTACAGAGTGGGGGGAAGGGCAGTAGAGAAATAGCAAATGAAATTTCTGCAAGGTATACGGTTCTCACTAATTTCCCTTTAGATAAATCTTACATTAAAGCTTTGAGAGAAAATATAAATAAGCTTGTGCAAGCGATAAGTGAATAATGTTATAGAGATAAAGGACCTCACTGTTTCCTATCGGGAGAATGTAGCGCTAAAGAGTATAAGTTTAGATATAAAAAAAGGAACTTTTATTTCAGTTATCGGTCCTAATGGAGCAGGTAAGACAACACTACTAACAGCAATCAATGGATTGGGTAAAATTCTATCGGGGACGGTCAAAATCTTCGGCAGAGCCATAACTCCATACAATGTATCTTATATTCGCAAGAAAATTGGCTATATGCCTCAAAAATTAGCTATTGACCCCCGCTTTCCTATATCAGTAGAGGATACGATAAAGATTGGAAGATTTGGTAGAGTTGGTATATTTCGGAAGTTAAGTTATAGAGATAAAGAGATTGTTCAATCTGCGATGAAGGTTGCAGGAATAGAGAATTTGGCAAAGAGACCAATCGGTCATCTTTCTGGTGGTGAGGGGCAAAAGGTAGCATTAGCTCGTGTTTTAGCCCAGGAGCCGGAAATTATGTTATTAGATGAACCAACGGCTAATTTAGACCCTAAATCTCAATCAGAGATTATTAACGTGCTGGATAAAATATATGAGAAGCAAAAAATAACGATTATATTTGTAACTCATATATTGAGTCATATTCCAAGTTCTTGTAAAGAGGCAGTTCTAATGAAGAAAGGTTCGATCATATGGAATGGTGAGGTTGGAATGATTAATAAAGAACTTCTTTCTAATCTTTATGATTACCCTGTAACAAATGTTGTAGATGCAGGTCAGGAGATCCGCATCTACCCTTGAGGTAGTATTGTATGTTTGAAGTATTGCAATATAAGTTTATACAGAAGGCACTGCTTGCAGGATTATTTGGTGGGGCGGGTTGCGGAGTCATCGGCGTATGGATAATACTCTTAGGCATACCATTTGTTGGAGTTGCTATGTCGCATGCGGCATTTGCGGGTGCAATATTTGGACTTCTTTTTAATATTAATCCACTCTTTATGGCTATACTTTTTGCGCTTGTTTCATCCGCTCTCGTTGGACCGGTAGCCGAGAAAGCAGATATTGACATCAATATCTCGCTTGGAATAATTTTCTCTATTTTATTAGGAATTGCGTTTTTAGGAATGGGGCTACTTAAAGGACCGAAGACAGAAGCTTTGAATTTTATCTGGGGTAATATTTTGCTACTATCAAAAAGTAATCTTATCCTTTTAATAACAATAGTCACTTTAAAATCTTTCTGTTCTTAATTCTTTTGTTTAAAGATATTTCAGCTATTCTCTTTAATAGAGAGATTGCTTGTGCGGTCGGAATACCTGAAAAAATAATATTCTATACTATGCTCTTTCTCTCAGGAATGACAGTAGCCTTGAGTTTAAATACTATAGGCGGACTTTTAATATTTAGTCTTATAGTTAATCCACCATCCGCAGCATACCAATTAACTTATAATTTAAAGATTATGTTCGTTTTATCGGCAATCTTTGGTGTAGGGTCTTGTATGTTAGGACTCGTATTTTCTTATATTTTTAATGTTCCGACAGGAGCTGTAGTTATCATTGTCTCGTCGGTGATTTTTGGCTTAAGCCTGATCTTTTCTCCCAAAAGGAGGGTTAAAAGTTATGAGTCACCGTGAGTTTTTTGAAAGACTGGCTGAAGATTGGGACCAACGACAGATAGAGGAAACCAAGTTAAAGAAAATTATTGAAATAGCTAATATCGGGAGAGGTGAAAAAATTCTTGATGTCGGTAGTGGAACAGGGCTACTTTTCCCTTTATTAAGAGAAATAGAAAGTGATGTCGTAGCAGTGGATATTTCTTTTAATATGTTAAAAAAAGCAATAAAAAAGTCCTCTCATTCTGTTCTATGTATTCAAGGAGATGCAAGTGCTCTCCCTTTGATGAATGCTCTTTTTGATAGGGTTATATGCTTTGCCTCCTTTCCTCATTTCGCTCACAAAGAGAGTACACTGCGGGAAATAGTGAGAGTTTTAAAACCCAGTGGTAAGATTTTAATTGCTCATTCATCAAGTAGAGAGTCTATAAATGCTATGCATAGAGAAATTGGTGGAGTGGTGAGTAATGATTTTATCCCGGACGAAGAAGAAATGACTTTTCTGCTCAAAAAAGTTGGATTTAGTGATATTGTTATTGTTGATGTCAGTGATTTTTATTTAGCAGATGCAATTAAATCCACTATTTAATTTTATCCTTGAGCTAATAATAGAGTCTGCTGAAAAACTCATTAGATAAATCAAGAAAATAGAAGGACGATCGGAAATTTTTTGACAAAAAATGTTTGATTTACTTAATTTCCTATACTAAAGTAATGTATGGTTTAATTTTCTCTTTTCCAAGAAGAAAAAAGACCGCAAACTATAGCCCCACCCAAAACCAAGAGGTGCAGAATGTATCATAAAGAACTATCTAAATTGAACTTCGGACTCTATGGCCCATTTAAAGTAATAGAAAAACTCAAAGAAGATGAGCCACTCCTCCGAATAAAACCAATCTTGAAACAAGTTCAGGGTGATGAGCTCACAGAAAGATTAGAAACTAAAATGGGAGCATATTACTCACCAAATGAAGGTAGACCTGCATATCCAATAAAGAAGTCACTCGGGATGATACTTATCCAGCACCTATACTCTATACATAGCGATAGAATAATTCGTAGGCTATGCTTAACTGATGCCCTCTTTCGCCACTTTATAGGATGCCACTCATTTGAGGATCTAATCCCGGATGATACTACGCTCGGTAAGTTCCGTAAGAGGCTTGGAGAAGAGGGATTCCGTGAAATATTTGATGAGCTCGTTAAATTAGCTTTGGAAGCTGGGCAAATAACTCCTTTTAGAATAATTGATGCCACCCACATAAATGCAATAGGCAAGAAACTGGGAGTCATCAAGTTTATTACGGAAGGGATAAAGCGTGTGATAAAAGAGATGCTTATGAAGAATGAGGAATTTGCGAAGAGGCTAAAGGAAGAATTTCAATCATTAAAGATAAAGACCAAAAGAAGTGCGAGGAAGATAGGCAAGCGGTTTATTAAGGAAGTCTCCAAACTCAAAGAGATGTCCCAAAAGGCAAGGAAAGTAATAGAGGCAATGGAGTTATCTCTTGCAGGTGAGCCTATGGTAAACTATACGGATACTGAAGCGCGATGGGGATATAAGAGGGATGACTTTACATTTGGTGGTTACAAGGGTGAAATTTTACCCACAGAAAAGGGGTTCGTAACTGGGTTTAGAGTATTGTCTGGCAATAGGAATGAGGGCAAAGATATAAGTCCGCTTATTGAGGAAGAGAAGAGGCGTGGTATAAAGCCCAAAGAGGCAGTGGAAGATAGGTTATATCCGTCGGCTAAGAATTTTAAGTACTTGAATAAGGAAAAAAATAATGGTGTCAAGTCTGATTTTTTCTCTCTGGAATTTAGAGCTAAAATTAAAATGAAGAAATAAAATATTGTGGTTGATAGAAAAAATACAAGAGTCAATAAATGAGAGGGGCAGAACCATAAATATGGGCTCTGTCCCCTTCGCTGTCCTTTCGCCCTTCATGTTTTAACATTTGTCCCACTTTTAGGCAGGTCAGGAGACCTGCCTCTACCCCGGTTAAAACAAGTCTAAACGGCTCGTCGTCGCCTTATCCTACAATTTGGGCAACCACAAGGGTTACCCCTACAATTTTCTCATCTCATCTGACAGTGTCCCTTCAGAAACTACTTGTTTAAAGTGAGGTTCAAGTATCTTCTTTAGATATATTGCACCTATACCTGTTATACTGCCTGTGATAATAGAGAGTAAAATGAAAACAGGTAACAAGTAAAATATTTCGGGTCTCTTAATGTATATAAGATAAGCAACATAAAGCTGAACTATATTATGGGTAAGAGCTCCTATTATGCTGACCCCTATGAGGCTGAAAACCCTCTTCCCAATGTTGTAAAATAGCCACATCGCGCCTGTACTTGCTATACCACCTGAAAGGCCGAATAAGAAAAATGGTGTTATGAATGTACCAGTTAATAGTGAACCCACGCCTGTTCTTAAGATAGAAACGAGTAGTCCATACTTTAGGCTAAAAATTACAATCACACATAATACAACTGCATTTGATAGTCCTAATCGTAGCCAAGGTAAAGGCTTTGGAATAATAGTCTCAATTGCATAAATCCCTATTGCAATTCCTGTAAGAAATGAAAGTTTTGAACTAAATGTGTTCATTTGCAACCACCTTTAAGAATAGCATTTGGGTCAGGAGACCCAAAACTACCCTACTTCAATCCCGCCCCTATGCATAGGGGCGGGACTTCGCTACCGCTTGCAATGACGACTCTTGTGGTAACCACAATGGTTACTACTACGATTGTGAGCATATCCAATTGGCTGCTTCAATTAAGTCTTTAGCTACAAAATTTGGTGTCACTTTTTTACCTGTCTCTTTTCCGTGGCCTGTCATAACTAACACAGTACGTATACCGGCTGCTTTACCGAGTTCTATATCCTCAAGCTTATCACCAATTATATATGAATCTTTCAAACTGATATCAAATTCTTTCTTCGCTTGCTCAATCATTCCAGTTTTAGGTTTTCTGCATTCACAGTTATCTTCTGGTTTATGAGTACAAAAATACAGCTTATCTACACAGGTACCGTTATGTTTAAGAAGGTTAAAGAGTCGCTGGTTGACCATTTTTAAAGTCCGGAGTGAAAAATATCCTCTACCCACGCCTGATTGATTTGTAATGATAATAACTTTAAATCCTTTAGCTCTAAACAATTTAATAGCTGATACTGCACCCTGTAGAAGCTCAACTTTTTCAGGCTCAGATATATATGGTAATTCTTTAATGATAGTTCCGTCTCTATCCATAAATATGGCGCAGTTCATATTACTAATTATATTATATCTATGGTTGGGTGTCAATTTTTTAAGTGTTAACTTAAAAAATTTATAATCAATAAAATCCCCAATAATTTTACCCCTTGTTTCCTCTGTATTATCAACCTTCTGCAAGAATTAAAAGAAAATAATAATTTTTGGGGCTCCTAAATCTGCTTGTAGCTTGATGTAAAAAATTAAGAAAAATTAAGAATGAAGTAGAAAAGTGTAGAAAATATATTTAAATGACGAATATGTGGCTTAAAAATTATCCAGTAGAATTGAGTGGTACGCTCAAAATGAGTAAGAGGCAGGCTAAAGAGTTGTTTAACTTTGACCTTAAAATGGGTGCTAAAGGGATAACCTTCTGTAGAGTGAGGGCAGGCAAGATTTATATGAAAAATTACTATCCTTCATCTCATATTGTAAACACAAAAGAAAGGAAAGCCCGTTCCCATATATTTAGCATACTCAGTAAAATAGGGTCGGCTCACATGGACGACCTTATTCATCCTGTATGGGACCCAATAGCTAAGAAAAAGAATTACCTAGGTGGCTTCCATTTATTTATGGCTACAAATATGAGGCTACTAACTAACTCTAAATCCAAATAAATATGGCTAGGTATTACCGTTCACCTTTAGGCATAATACGTGGCAAGTTAGGTCCGTTCCTGTTCACATCCCACAAAGGCAAAGCTGTAGTAAAGATGTTGCCTCCAAAAGAAAAGTTAAGAAGAGATGATATTCCTCATATAAATGAGCGGTTCATATTTTCGTCTCTTGGCTACTTGTTTAAAGTACTTAATCCAATTATTTATCCTTACTGGAAAGATTATGCTACCCACAAGCGGCCGTTCTCTGAATATGGTCTATTTATGAAATATAACTTACCCCCTCTTTACACTTCTATCCCGGATAAGCAAAAGCTATTGTCTCCTGATAACTACCCTAATATAAGCCACATCAGCCTCACTTATGGTGGCTATTTACAGGACAGGTCTCAAATCACATCTATCTCATATGAAGCTGGGGTAATAAATATTAACTGGAGTCCTATCATCTGTGGCAACGGTAGACCTGACGATGTAGCTCATATTATTGTCCTATACTGGGAGTCAGAAAGAATAAGTAAAAAGTTTGCCGTTGAAAAGCAATGGAAAAAAATAAGATTCTGGTACCTTAAAGCTAAAAGATGCGATGGCTGTATAAGTATGGAAGTGGAGAGAGGACTATCCCCAAATTATATAACAGCTTTCATTTTCTTCACAAATGATAGGTCATACTCACAAAGTATCTCTGCAACTATATAATATCCACGTGAAGCTACTGAGGATGATATCCGAGAGGCATTTAGAGCTTTTGGCTTTGTTGAGATGTCCACCGATGCTGGGGCACGGCCTGCTATCTCAGGTTTGAACGGCAAGCAGTTTAATGGAAGAGCTCTCACAGTAAACGAGGCTCGTCCTCGTTCTGAGGGTCGTGGTGGAGAAAGGAGAGGCGGCGGTCGGCGTTTTTGATGAGCATTGTGTAGACATAACTGAAGTAGCAACTTCGTATAACACAACATGAAAGGTTTGTCCCGACAAGGTCAGGGTCACCCAAATCCCGACAAGTCGGGACTTCTTTTATCTGCAAGCCGTTAAGTGAGATTGCTCTTCGCCTGCTAAAAGGACTGAAGATGGAGAAGGCAAAGCAACTTAGGAGCTGATTGAAAATGGAAAAGAAAAAATAAAGGAAGCAGTGAGAAAAGGCTATGCTAAAATAGTCAAAAATAGAAGGTGAGACCGTTCTTGACCTTGGGTCAGGTGCAGGCTTTGATTGTTTTCTTGCTGCTAACAAAGTTGGAAAGGCTGGAATAGTTATATCGGTGTTGACATGACTCCAGAGATGATTGAAAAAGCAAAAGAAAACGCTAAGAAAGGCAAATATGAAAATGTAGAATTCAGACTCCCTATAGAGTGTATGGTTAATGACCCAACTGCAAAGGCAATTATTGAGAATTTAAAGGTACCGACTAAAAATTTAAATGAGGTTGCTAATTCAGTTGTGAGCATAAAAGTTTATGGCGTCAAGCCAAACAAAACAATATAGAAAAAGTGGCTTCTGGGGGTAATATTGATGTCGGGTCTCATTTTTTACTTTTATTGAACAACTGGAGAACAAACTTAGCTTCCAGAGAAGAGACCGGAACAAGGAACGACCCAAAAATATTGATGTAAGGTTATGAAATATATGAAGTTGGGCAGAACTGACACCATCTTCATTAACCGCAGATAGACACAGATTTTGGTTGACAATGGGAAGGATTGATTTAGTATAGAAAATAAATAAAATTTTTGTGAGAGAAGACGCTAATGTCTCGTCTCATTAATCCTTTTCATTATCCTCTATCACCGTCTTGGACAGAATATATTGTGGGCTTTTTGTCCAGACAAAAGGATTAGCGTTTTCATTGTGTCGTTTTATAAAGGCTTTAATCTTCTCAATTAGCTCATCAACACTCCGAGAGTATAGCGGGACAGATACCACATTTTAAAAAGAGAAATGATTAATAATAGGGTACGTCCCTATATTTGCCTGTATTTCAGATTTCAAATTTCAGATTAATGGGTTGAGGGTGCTGTTTCCATATTTTATTTCAGATTCCATATTTCATATTTCAAATTTTTTGGCTCTCCCAAGTTAAATAATCTGTTTCATTGTTTGACAAATCTTGTTGTACTTTTCTCCATTGATTTATTACATCTCTATTAATCATAGTGTGTCAACTGTTTTTTCTTGACACTGGATTTATGCGGTGTTATGTTTATAATAGATGAACAAATACCTACTTCTTTGCAACACCATCGTTGTTGCACTCCATATTATTTGTTTATGATAGATGAATAAATACTTACTCCCATTCTTATGTATTTTGGGGTGTGCTTATTATAACACTTTTTATAATGCAAAAGATTACTATCAAAAGGCAATAAAAACTAGCCCCCCTAAACAAGACCTGCTTGATAAGTCTATACAGAGATGCGAGAAGATTGTAAAGTATTATCCAAAATGTAAATGGGTACCTGATGCCATATTCCTGATGGGTCAATGTTTTCTAAAGAAGGGTGAATATGAGCTTGCTGAGCGTAAGTTTAAAGAGCTTATTGAATACTATCCAAGACATCGGTTATCAAATACGGCTCGTCTTGAACTTGGCAGGACTTACATAAGAAAAGAGAGTTATAGTGAAGCAATAAATGTACTTAAAGAAGTCAAAAAAGGTAGGGAGGAGGCAAGTAAATTGGTAGTAGATGCATATTTTCTGTCTAAAGATTATCAAAATGCGATAAAATTGGGTAAAGAGTTTATTACTGGCTTTTCAAAATCCAAGTTTAAAGGGGAGGTGCTGACAAGGATAGGCAATTGTTATGATTCGTTAAAGTTATTTGAAGATGCTATTAAATATTATGAGGAGGCAGTAAAACTTGGATATGATAGATTTGAGCTCGGTCTCTCAATAGGAAACGATTTACTCGCCCTAAATAAGACTGATGAGGCGTTGCAGAAATTTATTAGCTTAAGAGAGTTTGTTAAAAAGAAAGCAAAAGATACATTAGAACTGAAAATAGCCAACTGCTACAGGAGATTGAGGCAGCCTGAAAAGGCAATTGAAATATTAGAAGGAGTTAAAAGTTCACCTCTTGCCTTATACGAAATGGGTATGATATATGAAGAGGATTTATTTAACTTAGATACTGCGCAAGTATATTATGAGAATGTGCGAAAGACTGCTACTTCATCTGAGCTTGCAACCGATGCATTGTTAAGGTCGTCAAGGATTGGCAAGCTTGCTGAATACAGAGAAAAGGTGCAGGATTCGACTCAAGCTGCGGATGTAGTGAAGACGCAGTTTTTGCTTGCTGAGTTGTACTGGGTTGAGTTCAAGAAAGTAGACGATGCTATCCGTGAGTATGAAAGGGTGGTACATGATTTTCCAGAGAGTGAGTATGCTCCAAAGGCGGCTTATTCTATTGCATGGCTTTATGAATATAACAAAGATAAAAAAAAGGCAATAGAATACTATGAGAGGGTGGAGAGAGCTTTTCCTGGTACTGAATATGCGGAATCGGCAAAGAAAGCTATAATGAGGTTAAAAGAGGGGGATAAAAATGATGAATGATTGAGAGTCTAAAAGTATAAGAGTGTGATGAATGAGAAAAAAAATGAGAGTAGTAAAGAATGAATGTTTAAAGGGAGGCATTTTTTTATTAACAATTGAAGACAAGGAAATCGCAACAACTTCCGAGCCTGGTCAATTTGTGCATATCAGGGTAACGGATAATTACATACCTCTCTTGCGTCGGCCGTTTAGTATTCACTGTATAGAAGGGGACACATTCAAGGTACTCTATAAAGTTGTAGGTATAGGGACGAAGCTACTTTCAAGTTATAAATCTGGTACTAAACTTGACATAATTGGGCCGCTTGGTGATGGGTTTGATACTTCTAATTATAGAAGGCTAACCTTTGTAGCCGGTGGTATAGGTGTAGCTCCATTATACTTTCTTGCAACTTGTAATAAAGATAAGAATTTAACTATACTTATAGGGGCAAGTACTAAGGAAAAAGTCCTATGTGAAGCTGAGTTTCGTGAACTTGGTAATGTTATAGTTGCAACAGAAGATGGCTCTTATGGGGTGAAGGGTGTTGTCACAGATTTACTTACCACTGTGGAAAAACCTGATCTCCTACTTGCTTGTGGTCCTTCTCAAATGCTCAAATTCATAAGGTCTTATGTGTTAACCCATTCTATACCTTGCCAGTTATGTTTGGAGCAGCACATGGCTTGTGGTATAGGTGTCTGTTTAGGTTGTGCAGTGAAGTCAAAGGATGGGTATAAACATGTATGCAAGGATGGGCCTGTGTTCTGGGCAGATGAAGTAGAAATATAAATGATGAATGGGTAGGAGTCTAAAAGTGAGTAATTGGTTGATTTTTGGGTGTGGATTAGGTAAAATCTTAAGAGTGCTTTTTGTCTATAGCGTGTGGAATGTCAGGCGACATTATTTATGGGAGGTAGCAGTATAAAAAATTGTCGTGTGTTTTTAGTGTCCTTACTTGTATTTATTTTCTTTGTTATTGGTTTTTCACCCCAATATTCATGTGCTGGAAAGCGCCCATAGGGCTGAGGTTAAGACATTAAATAATAAAGTTTATCCTGTAAAGAGTGTTGTAGCAGAGGATAGGGAGGCAGACCTCATTAGGCTTTCTGTGGATATTTCTCAGGAAGTTGTGTCTCCTCTGTCAGTAAGCACTTCTATTCCCGAAGTAGGCGAGCGAGTTAGAGTAATTGGTGTTCCGTTAGGACTTGAACAAACAGTTTCTCGGGTTAGAGGAGACGGAGCCCGTTTTTTTCAAGCTCACAACCGAGCCTGATGTAACAGTCTATTTTATGCCCAATCAGGATGACTGTGGTGGTACAAATAAATAAAAACATTTGACTTCTCTGGAATTTAGAGCTAAAATTAAAATGAAGAAATAAGATATTGTGGTTGATAGAAAAAATATAGGAGTCAAGGAGAGAGGTAGAACCATAAATATAGGCTCTGTCCCTATCCCTACCTATCCCCTTAATTAATAAGAGAACGAAAGAAGTTAATGAAAACTTGGTGGATGGTTTCTGTATTTTTCGGTCTATGGTAGATTTAAGTATTAAGATAGGTAGTCTTGTGCTAAAGAATCCTGTTATGTTGGCGTCGGGGACTTGTGGGGCAGAGTTGGCAAAGTTTACAGATGTTGGTGAACTTGGTGCAATAATAACGAAGTCAATAACTCTTGAGCCTGTTATTGGCAATGCTCCACCAAGGGTCGCTGAGACTGTAGGCGGTATGCTTAATTCAATAGGGCTTGAAAATCCTGGAGCTACAGAATTTATAAGAGAAAATTTACCAGATTTCTTATCGCTTGGTCTACCTGTGATTGTGAGTGTAGGTGGTAAGAGTCAGGCTGAATATGTTGAAGTTGTGGAAAGATTTGACCCAACTGCTGTAAGTGGGTTTGAAATAAATGTATCGTGTCCAAATGTTGAAGAAGGTGGGATTGAGTTTGGTAAAGATGCAAAAGTTGTAGAGGCACTAACACAAAAGATAAGAAAAGCGGTCCAAAAGCCGATAATAGTGAAACTATCACCAAATGTACCTGATATACAGGCTTTAGCTATAGCGGCTGAGCGTGGTGGAGCAGATGCTATATCACTTATAAATACAATTTATGGACTTAAAGTCAACCTTGAGACGAAAACTTCAGACCTCGGTGGTATAACAGGTGGGCTATCAGGGCCTTGTATAAAGCCTGTTGCCCTTTACTATGTATACAAAGCAAGTCAGGCATGTAAAATTCCAATTATAGGGGTTGGTGGTATAATGGATGCAGGTGATGCGTTAGAGTTCATCGTTGTAGGTGCGAGTGCAGTAGAAATAGGGACTGCTAACTTTGTGAATCCGAATGCCGGAGTAGAGATAGTTAATGGGATAAAGGATTACTGTGAGCGGTGTGGAATTAAAAGTGTAAAGGAGCTAATTGGGACAAGGAGATTTAAATAAATGACGAATGACTAATGGCGAATGACGAATAATATAGATAAAGTTGTAGGTGTAGATGTAGGTGCTACTAATATAAAGGCAGGAGTGGTAGTAAATCCTCCTAAAGTAGAAACATTTTTAGAAGTTGGTACACAGGCTGATAATATTGTTAACCAGCTTGTAGGTATTACAAGTGAGCTTAAAGCTGATGCTGTAGGAGTTGGTATAGCTGGGCTTGTAGGTAGTGGGATAGTTTATTCTTCACCTAATCTGCCTGGGATAAGAAATTTGAAGTTAAAGAAATTACTTGAAGCGAGGCTCAAAATTCCTGTGTCAGTAACTAATGATGCGAACATGGTCGCACTTGGTGAATGGCAGTATGGGGCTGGTAAAGGGATGCATAATTTACTTCTACTAACATTGGGGACAGGAGTAGGTGGAGGTATAATAATTGATGATAAGTTATATACTGGGGTTGGGTTTGCAGGTGAAGTTGGTCATATAACTATAGACCCTGATGGTCCACCTTGCAGGTGTGGCAATTATGGGTGTCTTGAGAGTTTTGTAGGTAGTGAAGCTATTGTGAAAAGGGCACTACAAGGGATAAGAGTTGGGGTTGAGACATTGCTTACTACGCAGTATCCTGTGGAGAAGTATCATGAAATGACAGCTGAGGTTATTTCAAAAGTAGCTTATAATGGAGATGCGTTTGCGAGGTCAATAATTGAAGAAATAGGCAAGTATCTTGGTATAGGGATTGCCAGCCTTTGTGCAGTGTTAGACCCGGATATGGTTGTGATTGGGGGTGGTGTGTCAAAGGCGGGTGAAATTTTATTTACAAAAATAAATGAAGAAGTAAATAAAAGGCTTTATTTAAGAAAAAAGGTTAAAATACTACCTGCTTCTCTTGGTGACTATGCTGGTATATTGGGAAGTGCGGTTTATATAAAATCAAAAATCAAATATGTATATCGTTAAGTTCGTTTGGTTCGTGAATGGTCATTTTGACTTATAGGTTATGTGTAGAAAATCTATATGTAAAGTTATAAAATATAAGAACTTACGGAGAACTGACACCATTACACCCACTCAGTGTATCAGGCTGTGCATGTAGGGGGTCAAAATTTTGAACCCCTACAACTGCCACAACCATACATCCCCAAACTCCTAAAAATGAACGCATCTCTCCTCCTATCCCGCAAATCATTCATAATCTGCGTTTATCTGCGGTTCCAATGTTCTCCCTAACTACTGACTACTATCTACTAACTACTTAATAATCGTAAGCTTTCTCGTTGCCTTGAACTTCCCTGCCTCCATTTTCACAAAGTAGATGCTATTTGTGAGTTCCTCAAGATTTACCGCAATCTCACGATAGCCTGCACTGACTCCTATAGTCTTTACCAACTTGCCTGAAAGGTCGTAAATCTTCAAACTGACTCTTTCTCTTTCACTAACCCCTAACCACTGAATCCTAACCCCTGTAGTGGCTGGATTCGGATAAACCTCTAATCTCCAATCTTTAATCTCTAATCTCTCATTTCTTTCTTCTATTCCGCTTTGCTCTTTTCCTACCCTTATAAGATAGACATCCTCCAAGCCCACACCAAAAGAATTTGTACGTCCTGCAATTATAAAGCCTCCTGATGCACACTCTTGAACAGACTCGCCCCACTCAGAGCCAGTTCCTCCATAAGTTTTAGTCCATAAGGTATCACCCTGTGCATCTGTCCTTATAAGCCAGACATCACGCCCGCCAGCACCAAAAGACCCTGTCCATCCTGCAATTATAAAGCCTCCTGATGCACACTCTTGAACAGAAAAGCCCCACTCAGAGAAAAGTAATTCTCCATAAATTTTAATCCATAAGGTATTACCCTGTGCATCTGTCCTTATAAGATAGACATCCTCGCCGCCAACACCAAAAGAACGTGTACGTCCCACAATTATAAAGCCTCCTGATGCACACTCTTGAACAGAAAAGCCCCAATCAGTGTCAGTTCCTCCATAAGTTTTAGTCCATAAGGTACCACCCTGTGCATCTGTCCTTATAAGATAGACATCATCCTCGCCAGCACCAAAAGAACGTGTACGTCCTGCAATTATAAAGCCTCCTGATGCACACTCTTGAACAGAATAGCCACACTCCCACTTAGTTCCTCCATAAGTTTTAGTCCATAGGGTATCACCCTGTGCATCTGTCCTTATAAGATAGACATCCCCCCAGCCAGCACCAAAAGAACATGTCTCTCCTACAATTATAAAGCCTCCTGATGCACACTCTTGAACAGAATAGCCACGATCATGGTCAGTTCCTCCATAAGTTTTAGTCCATAAGGTATCACCCTGTTCATCTGTCCTTATAAGATAGACATCATCCCAGCCCGCACCAAAAGAATTTGTATGTCCTGCAATTATAAAGCCTCCTGATGCACACTCTTGAACAGAAGAGCCCCCATCAGAGCCAGTCCCTCCATAAGTTTTAGTCCATAAGGTACCACCCTGTGCATCTGTCCTTATAAGCCAGACATCACGCCCGCCAGCACCAAAAGAATTTGTATATCCTGCAATTATAAAGCCACCACCCGCACACTCCTGAACAGAAGAGCCCCCATCAAAGCCAGTTCCTCCATAAGTTTTCGTCCATAGGGTATCAGGGGCCTGTGCAAAAAGTGATGCTGTAATCAGGCAGTAGCAAGCTACTGCACTCCAGATTACTCCTATAGATTTACGCATCTTCTCCTCCTTTCTCCTAGAACTGAAACTATCTTAATAATAGCTTAATTATAAATTGAATCCTCTACCTGTCAAGAAAAATCTATTCCAAAAAATTTCCCTTTACAAAAAATTCCATTATAACCTCTTTCTCGCAGTAGCTCGTAACCAATTTATATTTAGCATCTGGGTAATAGCATACATTATGCGAATGCAACTCTCTGCATTGGGAAATATATTCATTAGAGCCTTATCAAAATCATAGTAATGAAGACAAGAAAATAAGTCCTCTCCCTTCTTTTGTGAAAGGCTGGATTGCAGCCGTAGAATCTGAGAGTAGCAAGTACATTCTGGGACACACTCTTTATAAAGCGAATGACAGCGAATTTAGCGAAAGAATTTTTTGTGATAATGAATGAGAAATCCAAAACAAAAGGAACCATAGAGGTCACAGAGCAAAGATATGATGAATAAAATCTGGATGATAAATTTCAAATTCCAGATTTCAAATTTACCTCAAAGTTCTTAGTTTTGTAAAATAATTTAACATCAATCTGTCTACTCTGTTTTTAACTTGACAAACTGCAAAAATTGAGTATATAATATAATCTTGATTATTGAGACAAAAATTGGGGGTAAAAAATACAAAGGAAAGTGGGTAGCTTTAACCCAAGACGAACAAAATGTTATCTCCTTGGGTAAAACAGCAAAAGAGGCTCTCAAAAAGGCAAAGAAAGGAGGATTTGACATTCCTAAAACAGACAAGGAGTTTGAGTAGGAAGCCCTATACTTAAAAAGAAAAGTTCAAATGACAAATGAGATTGCTTCGCTTACGCTCGCAATGACATTTTAGAAAAGCTAAACTGTTACATGAAATTTTAAATTATATTGGAGGTAAAGATGTTAGATAAGATAAAGAAGAGGGATGGGAGGGTGGTTCCTTTTGATAGGAGTCTTATAACTGAGGCTATATTTAAGGCAGCGAAGGCAGTTGGCGGTGCTGATAGGGAGCTTGCAGATAAGCTTTCTCTTGAAGTAGTTAAATTACTGGAGTCTACAATCTATCGTCGTATCCCGACTGTTGAGGAGGTGCAGGATTTAGTAGAGAAGGTGTTAATTGAGCGAGGACATGCTAAGACTGCGAAAGCATATATTCTTTATAGGGAAGAGCATGCAAGGATAAGGAGGGCGAGAGCAATTCTTGTAGATGTAGCTAAGACTATAGATGGCTACCTTGAGTTCACTGATTGGCGTGCAAGAGAGAATGCGAATGCCGATTTCTCTTTTTCTGGCTTGATGATGCATGCGGCTGGTTCAGTTATTGCTAATTATACACTTGATTCACTTTATTCAAAAGAGGTATCCGAGGCTCATAAGAATGGCGATTTCCATATACATGACCTTGGTATGGGGATTGCTGGTTATTGTGCGGGCTGGAATTTGAGGCAGCTTTTGGCAGAAGGGTTTAATGGAGTAGAAAGAAAGGTGGAGGCGGCGCCACCGAGGCACTTTGAGACTGCACTTGGACAGCTTGTTAATTTCTTAGGCACATTGCAAAATGAGTGGGCCGGAGCTATGGCGTTTAATTCGTTTGATACATACCTTGCACCGTATGTCAGGAAAGATAACTTAACAGAGGCTGAAGTAAAGCAGTCAATTCAAAGGTTTGTGTTCTCTTTAAATGTGGCATCAAGGTGGGGTGGTCAGACTCCGTTTTCTAACCTTACATTTGACTGGGTAGTTCCGGATGACCTTAAGAACGAAAAAGTAACTGTGGATGGTGAATATCAATCAAAATTTGGTGTCTACGGTGAATTTCAGCCTGAACTTGACATGATAAATCGTGCGTTTATTGAGGTTATGATAGAAGGTGACCGAAATGGTAGAGTATTTACATTCCCTATCCCAACTTATAATTTGACAAAAGATTTTAGCTGGAGTTCAGCTAATGCTAAACTATTGTTTGAGATGACAGGCAAATATGGGCTACCGTATTTTGCAAATTTTATAAACTCAGATCTTAATCCAACAGATATTCGTTCTATGTGCTGTAGATTACAACTTGATTTAAGAGAACTCAGAAAGAATGTGACTGGCGGGTTATTTGGGTCAAGTGAATCTACAGGTTCAATAGGGGTGGTCACTATTAATATGCCAAGGATTGGATACTTGTCAAAGAGTGAGGACGAATTCTTTGACAGGCTTTCGCATCTCATGGAGCTTGCAAAGGTATCACTTGAGACTAAGCGTAAACTTGTCTGGCGAAATATTGAGTCCGGTCTATTCCCATATACAAGACGCTACCTGAAGACATTGCGTAACCATTTCTCAACAATTGGGCTTGTTGGTATGAATGAGGCTTGTCTTAATTTTATTGGTAAAGATATTGGAACACGGGAGGGGCGAGATTTTGCAAAGAAAGTGTTAGAGTGGATGCTTAAAAAACTTCAAGACATCCAAGAGGAAACAGGTAATTTATATAATCTTGAAGCTACACCTGCAGAAGGGACAGCTTATAGACTTGCTAAAATAGATGCACAAAAATTTACTGATATTATTACTGCAAGTAAATCTACCCCTTATTACACAAACTCAACACAGCTACCTGTCAACTACACAGACGATATTTTTGAAGCATTTGAGCTACAAGAAGAGTTACAAACTTACTATACAGGTGGAACTGTTTTGCATGGATTTATTGGTGAGGAGATAAGAGATCCTGCTGCCTGTGCCCTACTTGTAAGGAGGTTAGCAGAGAACTTCAGGCTACCATATTTTACTATTACACCTACGTTTAGTATATGCTCTAAACATGGTTACATATTAGGAGAACATGATAAATGTCCCAAATGCGGTAATATTGCAGAAGTTTACTCAAGGGTAGTAGGATATTATAGGCCGGTTATTAATTGGAATGAGGGGAAACAAGAAGAGTTTAAAGATAGATTAGAGTATAAAGTAGCGTGAGACTATTATTCTCATCTCAAGAGATGTTCATTTTTGGGGGTACAAAAAGGCTTGACAATTTTAGAATTAATATTATAATTAATATTTATGGGTGAGTAGCTCAGATGGTGAGAGCGCTTCCCCTACAAGGAAGAGGTCACAGGTTCGAATCCTGTCTCGCCCACCAAAGAGCTGTTATTTATGAGGAAAAGGGAACATCCAATGAGAGGAGGGCGTGGTCATTGTGATGACCCATATGCATTAATTCGAGGTTATAAGGAGCCAACTGTATGCCCAAATTGTGGGCTTGTATTTCATGAAAAGAAATGGATTAGAAATCAAGAGTTTTCAACTAAGCTTAAAAATGACCGTAGCACTCACTACGAACTATGTCCTGCTTGTAGGGAGATTAAAGAACACTACCCTATGGGAATTGTAAGACTTAAAGGAGACTTTTGGAAAACTCATAAAGGGATGATTGAAAATTTAATTCGTAATGAGGAAACTCGAGGGATGGATAAAAATCCGTTGGAAAGAATCATAAGTATAAGAGAAGAAGGAGATACATTACTCATAGAGACAACAAGAGAAAGTCTTGCAAGTAGGATTGGTAAGGTTATGAAAAGGGCGTGTAAAGGAAACCTTAAATACGAGTTCTCAAGAGGCGAGAAACTCGTAAGAATAGAGTGGTCGAGAGATTAGAAAGGAGGGCGTATGAAGATAAAGCCACTTGGTGATAGGGTTCTTGTTAAGAGACTTGAACCTGAAGAGAAAAGGAAAGGTGGTATAATTATACCCGATACTGCAAAGGAGAAGCCGCAACAGGGAGAAGTAGTTGCTGTTGGGCCTGGCAAGCTTGACGAAAAAGGTAATAGGCAGAAACCGGATGTTAAGAAGGGTGACCGTATACTGTTTGGTAAGTACGCTGGGAGTGAGATTGAAATTGACGATGTAGAATATTTAATAATGGGAGAGGACGATATTTTAGGGATTATTGAATGAAGGAGGTGATAAAAAATGCCAGCTAAGGAGATAAAATATGCTGAGGAAGCAAGAAGTGCTATCAGGCAAGGAGTGGATAAGCTTGCAGATGCAGTCAAGATAACACTTGGTCCAAAGGGTAGGAATGTGACACTTGAAAAGAAATGGGGTGCTCCCACTGTTACAAAGGACGGTGTCACTGTTGCTAAAGAGATTGAACTTGAGAACAAGTTTGAGAATATGGGAGCTCAGATGGTAAAAGAGGTGGCATCAAAAACATCTGATGTTGCAGGTGACGGTACGACTACAGCTACTATTTTAGCGCAAGCAATATATCGTGAAGGATTTAAGACTACTGCTGCTGGCGCTAATCCGATGGCGGTTAGGAGAGGAATTGAGAAGGCGGCACAAAAGGTAGTGGAGGAGTTAAAGAAGCTATCAAAACCAACAAAAGGTAAGTTAGAGATATCACAAGTTGGGACAATTTCAGCAAATGGAGACAAAGAGATAGGAGAGATGATTGCTGAGGCTATGGAGAAAGTAGGTAAGGACGGTGTAATTACAGTTGAGGAAGGCAAAGGTATTGTAACAGAGCTTAATGTAGTCGAGGGGATGCAGTTTGACCGTGGCTATATTTCACCGTATTTTGTGACAGATGCTGAAAAAATGGAGGCTGTACTTGAGGAGCCATATATTCTTATCTATGATAAAAAGATATCGGCAATGAAAGATTTTCTCCCTCTTTTAGAGAAAGTGGCTCAAACTGGTAAATCACTTCTTGTGATAGCAGAGGAAGTTGAGGGTGAAGCAGTAGCTACTCTTGTTGTAAATAAAATACGTGGCACCCTTAAGTGCTGTGCTGTTAAGGCACCAGGTTATGGTGACAGGAGAAAGGAAATGCTCGAGGATATTGCAACTCTTACTGGTGGGAGGGTAATTTCTGAAGAGAAGGGGATGAAGCTCGAAAATACAAAGATGGAAGATTTAGGGAAGGCGAAGAAAGTGAAGGTAGATAAGGATAATACAACAATAGTAGAGGGATTAGGGTTGAAATCGGATATTCAAGCTCGGATGTCGCAGATTAAGCTTCAAATAGATGAGACAAAATCTGACTATGATAAGGAAAAATTACAGGAGAGGCTTGCTAGACTCGCTGGAGGGGTAGCAGTAATAAACGTTGGCGCACCCACTGAACCTGACATGAAAGAGAGAAAGGCTAGGTCTGAAGATGCCTTGCATGCTACGAAGGCAGCTGTCGAGGAAGGCATTGTTCCTGGGGGAGGAGTAGCTTTACTAAGATGTATCGGTGCATTAGAAAAGATGAAGCTTGAAGGAGATGAGCAAATTGGGATTAATATTGTTAAGAAGGCACTTGAAGAGCCAATAAAGTGGATTGTTGCAAATGCAGGAGAGGAACCATCTGTAATTGTAGATAAAGTGAAAAATAGCCCGACCAATGTCGGCTTTAATGCGGAGACCAGTCAAATTGAAGACTTAATGAAGGCAGGTATAATCGACCCTACTAAAGTTGTAAGGGTTGCGCTTCAAAATGCAGTTTCAATTGCAGGTTTACTTGTAACCACTGAAGCAATGGTAGCTGAAAAGCCGGAAAAGGAGAAAACACCACCAATGCCAGGTGGTTATCCTCCACCTGAAGAATACTAAGCGAGAAGTAATGGGTGGTAGATAAAGTCTTGACTTGATAACTATAGCGGGGTGGCAGGACTCGAGTCCAAGTACTGGGTACGAGGTTGATAAAACTTGGGGCGTCAGGACATAGTTTTGAGATAATCCAGTCTCTGGAGCGCCTACCTCTATTGGGTATAGTCCACCCCGCTATACTTTTTAGGTTTGTGATTTCAGCTAAGGGGTCGTAGTGTAGCCTGGTTTAACACGTCGGCCTGTCAAGCCGAAGAACGCCGGTTCAAATCCGGTCGGCCCCGTTATATCCTGCTATTACACTCTTCATATGGAAGACGAAGCTAAAGTCATCATTAAGTTATCGAGCATAAAAGGAATTGGAGAAGCAAAGCTTAAAGAAATAATTTCAAGATTTAAGCCAATTCCAAAAGTCTTTGATGCTAGCAATTTCGAGCTTTCTAATCTTGTAGATAGAAAATTTATCCCTGCTATTAAAAATGCTAAGAAAAAAAATGTTGAACCTGAGCTTGCACTTCTTAAAAAACTTAATGTTAACCTTGTAACATTTGATAGCCCTCATTATCCAGCAAATTTAAAGCCACTACCTGATGCGCCTCCATTTCTTTATGTGAGAGGCGAGATACTACCACAGGATGAGAAAGCGATTGCAATTGTTGGGTCACGGCGTGCCACTCCCTATGGAAAATTTGTTGCAGAAAAGTTTGCATATGAGCTTGCAAATGAGGGAATTACTATTGTATCTGGATTAGCGAGAGGGATTGATACTTGTGCTCATATGGGAGCATTAAAAGCAAATGGTAGGACGATAGCAGTATTTGGGTGTGGTATAGATATAATATATCCTCGCGAAAATATTGCACTTATACAAGAGATCATCTCACATGGGGCGTGTATTTCTGAGTTCCCACTCGGGACACAACCTTGGCGTGGAAATTTTCCTACAAGAAACAGATTGATCTCAGGGCTCTCAAAGGCAGTTGTAGTAATAGAGGCAACTGTACAAAGCGGCATCTTCTCTACTGTAGAATGGGCACTAAACCAGGGAAGAGAGGTGTTCGCTGTACCTGGAAATATAACTTCAGAGACAAGTAAGGGGGTTAATCGATTGATTATGGATGGAGCGCAGCCGGCAACTTCTCCTCAAGACATACTTGAATACTTAGGAATCAAACCAGTTACTAAAGAAAAAGAGAAATTAAAACTTGATAAAGATGAGAAAAAAGTGTTTGATATTCTAAGCTATGAGCCGATGCATGTTGATAATTTAGCTGAAATACTTGGAATCCCTATTTCGAAGGTGCTTGGTGTACTGCTTGAGCTTGAGTTACGAGGCGTAGTAAAGCAACTGCCTGGTAGAAATTTTGTAAGAAATATAGAGCCGTAAGAGAGTTTTTTTGAATGCCCTAAATCACTTACTTTTTATTTTTGAAGCTAAAATTATTGCATCTGCTACTTCATGCATAGATTTCCTTGAATCCATAGAAAGCTTCTGAATACGACGATAAGCTGATGCCTCAGATAAGCTATACTTACTCATCAATATACCCTTCGCACGCTCCACAAGCTTACGAGTCTCAAGTTCTTCTTGAATTATTTTACTCCTGACCAATAGCTTGGTATTCTCTATAGCTATAGCTGCTTGATTAGCTACTGTCATAAAAATATCTATCTCAGTTTTTGTAAACTTATGAGGAAAAGAAGTGTAGCAATTGATAGCCCCAATCACTTTTCCTTTTACACAAAGAGGAACACACAATAGAGAACAGAGGCCTTCCTTTTTGGCTATATCTTTGTATTTATACCTTTTATCTTTTCTCACATCTGCTACTGTTATAACTTTGTTCTCCTTAACCACCTTCCCTGCTATACTTTCACCTATTTTTAAAGGCGGTTTCTTAATGTAATCTTCACTCATTGATTGAGTAGCACGAATTGCCAGATTCCTTGTATTTTCATCAATTAGAAGTAGAGAACAAATCTTGGAATTCATCACATTAGCAGCCACAGTGACAATTAACTTCAATATATCCTCAAGCCATAAATCAGAGGTGATTGCACTTGATATTTTTAATAAACCGTTTATCTGCTCAGTATAAGTAAGTTTTTTAGCCACTTAATAAAATAATACCATAAACTTCAAAAATGACAAGTTTTTAAATAGGGAGAAATGTCTGATGACCCCACATGGTATCCATCCTCTATAAAATTGTCAATGAAATTATCTAAATAAACTCACTCCCGTTATCAATTTGGATAATTACTTCCGATAGATCTACTCCATAGTATTTAACTTGAGAAAGTGAATAGCTTGCAAAGATTGCGGCGTTAGTCCCATCTTTGGTCTCCCCATAAGTATGCCACTCACCCCGGTTCTCACATTTCTTACAGTAAATTCATATCGGGGAAGGCGTAATCTTTTCATTTGGGGCCAATATTTCTCTATATCCCAGAGATCTTTTGTATCTATCTCTATAAGATGAGATTTGCGCAACTCAATCACCCTTTCCTCTATTTCTTTTGGAGTTTTATGGGGTATGTGTTTCGGGGCCCTGGAATGCTCCTCAAGACCCATCAATCCCTGTTTTTTGCGTAATTCATTTACTAAATTTTCTTTCATATCCATACGGATCCTGCGGAAACTTTAATCCTCTAATCCTCTGTATACCTTGTGCCTTTCCTTTTACATTTTTTTCATATATACTTTAAAAACCTATTATCTCCTAGTTATTATACTATCTTACCCTCTTACATTATTTTATTTGACTTGCAGTAAAATAAAAACCAATATTTTATAGAAAATAAGAATAATGAAACTTATCCTATTAGTTTCACCCTATATTATGGAGAGACTCCGGATTTATTAGACTTTTTAATAAAAAGGCGGACAAGAAAGGGTTGGAGCCCCCACATGTCCACCTTTGTGAGTTAGTTTTACTTCACTAATACTAACTTCTGTGTGAGTACTTCGCCATTATATTCCAATTTGCAAAAATATACACCATTTGGTATACCTTCAGTATTCAAGTTAATAGAGTAACAACCAGCTCCTTTGGTCTCATCAACCAGTGTATTCACCAATCGACCTGAAATGTCATAAATCTTAAGCAATATCTTGCTTTTAGCTGGTAGCTGATAGCTAATAGTTGTTAGCTGGGCGACTGGGTTTGGATAGATTTTAATATTTTGTATCAGGGAGTGGTTTGCATTCCGCCCTTCTTCAACTCCCACTGGGATAGGGTTATACTCCTCAGTAGTCTGGAGTTGTCCTGTGGTATTACGCCCACCGATAGCAAATATTCTGCCACTTAATGGACAGGCTGCCACCAGCCGCTCTCTTGTAGTTGGCATAGGTAGCTTGATTGTCCAATCATTAGCTTCTGGGTCGTATTCCTCATTATAGTTAACTGGGGTGCCCGCACTTCCTCCAATTGCATATATCTTGCCATTAAAGGTATCAGCTACCACTGCCAGGTCACACCTATAGTGGGTGAGACTATCCTTGGTGACCCACGAATCTTTACATGGACTATACTCCTCATTCTTATTCCAATAGTATTTGCTACTATATCCACCAATAGCGTATACCTTACCATTTAGGGCAGCAGCTCCCAAATTATATCGTGCTGTTGGCATATCTGCCCTCGTTGTCCATTTGTCACTCACTGGGTCATATTGTTCATTTGTTTGAAGGATACCTTTTTTGTAATTATATCCACCGATAGCGTATATATTACCACCAGCTGCAGCTGCTGCCAACCCAAATCGTGCTATTGACATGCCCTTCTTTGGAGTCCACGAATCTTTTTCTGGATTATACTCCTCATTGGTAGTGACGCACTCCGAGGGAGTATCTCCTCCAATAGCGTATATCTTATCATTTACTGAAGCGACTGCCAGCCAAGCACGTGCTGTTGGCATATCTGCCCTGGTTATCCATTTGTTAGTTGCTGGATCATACATCTCGTTAGTCTGAAGGTACCCTTTGCTGTTATATCCACCGATGACATATATCTTACCGCTCACTACAGTGGCTGCCATGTTTTGACGTACTGTTGGCATATCTGCCCTCGTATACCAGTTGTCAGTGAGTCCATTGGAGACATCAACCACTCCTCTTAAGGAGAGTATTAATACAATTAACGCATACATTTTACACCTCCCTCAAAATGGAAGGCTGTTTAGCATTCTGTAGATACTTATCTACCAAGAATCTATAAGCACCAATAAAAATGCTATCACCTCCTGTTTTCATTTGGTCTCCTCTCTATTGTATAATATAATTTGTTACAAAAGGAGGCTAACATGAAATTTAAAACCAAAAAACAACTTTCCTTTGCACTCCTCCCTGCTATTCAAAAGAT
>JASEGA010000026.1 GCA_030018315.1 bacterium
TCTTCCCTGCAAGAGCGGGATTTCCGCTACGTTTCAACATTTTACACCTCCCTTTGAAAGGAAGTGAGGAAGAAATTATTTCTCTTTTCCTCTCTCTTTCCTTTTTTACTCATTACTTCGCCTAAACTTACAAAAAATCCAAAAATCTTCCCCATCTTACACCTCCCCTATTAAATGGTTGTTGGCAATTTCTTGATACTTTTTAATAAGTTCATTATCAAAACCAGTTGCCTCTTTAATTTCATCTATACTATATCCCTCAATAAGTAACTTCTTAACTTTGTTATATCCTTCTACATATTGAGCAAATCCATCTGGGTTAAAGCCAAAAACTTCATTAAGTTTTGATTTTAGTGATTCATCATCTGTAAATAAATCCATCATCTTCCTATATTTTTGTGGCTCTTTTTGTAGTTCTTTTCTATCTTTAGAGAGTTTTAAATAAGTTATAAGGGAATTCATTGCCTCTTCTAACAAACCAAGTTTAGCATAAAGCCAGGCTAAATTAAAGTAAACTGTCTCATTATAAGGGCTGATTCTCATTATCTTCTTACAAACTGCTACCCCATTTTCAAATAACCCCCTATCTGCATAAAGATTAATTGCATAAAGGTACTCCTGAACAGCAGCCTCTAATTTATCCATCCTTACATAGGCATTACCAATAAGCTCGTGAATATCTGGGTCACCATTACCATCCTGTGAATTAATAACCCCTCTATAAATAGAAATTGCCTTCCCGTACTCCTCATTTAAAAGATAAGTTCTTACCTGCCTCGCCGAGTCAAGGCGGGTCTCACATTCAATTTGAGTTTTGTCAGCCATTAATTGTTTATATAATATAGCAAATTCCGTGACAAAATGTCCATTTTAAGGCAAAAAATGCTTAGTGAATTAACTAATTGTTTGTTACACAAAGAACTATGAGTTTCGTCTTTTTCTCTTTGAATTTTATCTAAACAATACGGGACGAAGATAAATGAGACAATTTTGGTCACACTCGTTTTTACCTTTCAGGAGTATAAATAGCTCGTAGATTAAGAATTAGCCAATTGTTAGGTGAAGTGTGACCATATTGGTCACAGTCTAACATTTGCGAGTCGTTTTGGGGGTACTATGTATTTGTTTTGTTTATTTTTAAGTGAGGTTTTCTCTCTATGTGGTATTTTCCCAATAGGCGGTGAAGGTGACGACGGGAAATTCCTAATTTTTTGGCAGCATAGGTTACATTCCAGTTATATTTTAGAAGTGTATCACGAATGTATGCAATTCCAGCCAACTTTTCAGCTTCCTTTTTTGTTTCTTTTAAAGAAAATCCTTTTATTCCTCCTCCCAATAGCATTGCTTGTTTATCTCCGATAAAGATAGAGAAAGGCTTAGTAGAAAGCATTTCTTTCGTAATTATATCGGTATCAGTAAAAATTACCATTTGCTCAATCTCGTGCTCAAGTTCTCTAACATTCCCTGGCCAGTTGTAAGAGAGTAGCAAATCTATTGCTTCTTTTTCAAATCCTTTAATATTTTTATTCATGGCTTTTGAGTATTTTCTAATGAAATGCTGTGCAAGCAAAGGTATATCACTTTTCCGCTCTCTAAGAGGCGGTACTTCAATCGTAACTACAGCTAATCGGTAATACAAATCATTACGAAATTTACCTTCTTTTACTTCTTTCTCTAAATCTTTATTTGTTGAGGTAATAATACGGACATCTACCTTTTTTGAGGATAGTCCACCTACAGGTCTTATCTCTTTATCTTCCAATACTCTGAGTAATTTTGCCTGTATGCCAGGGGTTAAGTTGGTAACATCATCCAAGAATAAGGTGCCACCATCTGCTTCTTCAAATAACCCCTTCTTTGTACCTACTGCACCTGTGAATGCTCCCTTCACATAACCAAATAGTTCACTCTCTAATAATGTTTCAGGCAAAGCTCCGCAGGCTATAGCGATAAATTTCTTATCCTTACGCTTCCCATTATAATGTATAGCCCTTGCAACCAATTCTTTTCCTGTCCCTGTCTCACCCTGGATTAAAACTGTAGCATCTGTATCAATTACTTTTTCTAAGAGATTGTATACCTCTTGCATCTTTGGATGCCTACCTACTATATTTTCAAATCTATACTTTACTTCTACCTCTTTATGTAAGGGCAATTCATGAATTGCCTCTACCATTGGGACTCGTTTTACCTTTTGAAGTTTGTTAATTGCTTGTGAGATATCTTCCTTAAGTGAGGGATACTCTTCTTTATTCAGTTTTTCTAACCAAGTCAAAGCACGCTCATCACCAATATTTACTACTCCCTCTATCACCCACCTTTGTATAGATTCATCTTTTAATTCAAACAATGAAGTTAGAGTCTCAAATGCAGAAGTGCCTATCTGTGACAGTACAAAAATTGCATATCGGGGCTCAATTTTGTGTCTGATTGCAAATTCAAGGAGAGAAAAGTTGTGTTTACAATTTTTAATCAAAAAATGGTCATACTCATATTTACTTGCAAGGTTCAACGCCTCCTTTATATAATGTTTTAACTTTTGCTCTTCATGGAGAATACTTTTTTTAAAGTAAAGTTGAGAAAGCCAGAAGTAGACTTGCATTAAATCATAATTAGCCCCCAGATTCTCAATTATAGGAAGAGATTTTAACAAAGTAACTTCGGCCTCTTTGAAAGCTCCGGTTGCTATTTCAATCTTACCTTGGGTCAGGAGTACTCGAGCAATGCGTAAACTCTTACTACTTTTCTCGATAGTTTTTAATGCTTTGTTAATGTATTGTTTTGCACGATAATAATCACCTTGAAGTAGGTATAGCTTGGCAATATTTTCCAAACACTCACTTTCCGTCTCTTTTTCCTTTAGCTTCGTATTAAGCGCCAGTGCTTCTTGATATTTTTCCATAGCGAGCTCATGGTCTCCTGTTTCAGCTAACATCTCACCCATTATTATATAGGTATAAAGCAACCCTCTTTTGTCGTTAAATTCTTTACAAATTTGAATACTCATCTCTAACCATCTCTTACATTGAGTCAAATCACCTTTTTCTAATGATAGGATAGCCATATTATTATAAGTAGTACCTATCCAAGGGAACGGAGTTTTGCTACATGTTTCAATAACTTCCTTATAACTTTGTTCTGCGTGAGTAAAATCGCCCTGAGATTGATAAATCAGTCCCAGATTATGTAGTACAATTATTTTAAGGGACATATCTTCTGTTTTTTTGCACAAAGAGAGTGCTTCAGTTAAGCTTTTAATTGCTTCTTTATATTTTCCAAGTCTTCGTTGAGCCCGACTTATGTCATTCAATATGTATGCTCTGAGGGAATATGCTTTTGGGGATGCTAAGTGGAGAGCATTTTTTTCAATCTCTAGTCCTTCATTTGCATCCCCTCTATTTATAGTTACCATTCCAATTGCTTGAAGAGCACGAGATGTACCGCGCTTGTCATCCCTTTCTCTAAAGAGTTTTTCTGCTTTTTTGAATATGTGCATTGCCTCATCCAACTCTCCCAGGCAATACAATAAACTGCCTTTTTCCATTAAGAGTCGTGGAAAGTTATCTATCAAATCAGAAGGTAAGTTATTTATCCAGTCATTAACCGTGACTAATTTTCCTTTGTCAATCATGTTCCCAGCCACCTTTTCTATAGAATCCGCTGCCTTCTCATAATCTGCTGAATTAAGGTAGTGTGGAATTGCGTTCTCTATGTCACCCGCCTTTATGAAGTAGGTACCAGCTTTGCGATGTAAACTATCGACTAACTTCTTGCCAAAAGTATCAATTAGACGATGCATTAAAAATTCTCTGAAAATTGGGTGATACTTAAAGACTTTTTTCTCGCCCGGAATAATAGAAATAAAGAGGTTAAGCTTTACTATTGAGTCTAACATCTCAGTTGAATTACTTATTCCAAGCACATTGTTCAAGAGTTCCGGCTCCATGGTCTCTAAAATAGATGATTTAAGCAGAAAAGACTGCATTTTATCCGGTAGTTTCTGTATTATTTCATTAGCAAAGTATTTGAATACTTTTTCACCAACTTTTGAGTCCCGATAAATCGGGATGACTTCATTCGCTCCTTTATAGCTCAATTCCTGAGAAATAAGTTGAAGTGCAGTAATCCAGCCTTTTGTATATTCTTCAAACTTACTTAATTCTACATCTGGGACCTCTGTATGGTAAATATCTTTAAATAGGGCTTTTACTTCTTCCTGTGTAAACTGAAGGTCTTCCTTTTTAAGCATAAATAGTTCCTGTTTTGAGCTTAACTTTGCTAATCGAATAGTAGGTAAAGTGCGAGTTGAGATAATCAGGTGTAATTTTTGGGGCTGATGTTCAAGTAGATAGTCTAATGCATCATTTATTGATTTCGATTCACTTACTAAATGATAGTCATCTATGAATATAAAAAGCTCATCCTTTAAAGTATCCATAAGTTCATTAATAAATGCGCCTACCACTATTTCAAGATTAGCGGATAAGTCTTTTACATTTTTAATAATAATTTTTGTTTTATTACCGAAGTTTGGATAAGCTTGAGCAATGCTTTCTACAAGATAAGACATAAAGACTACAAGGTCAGCATCTCCTTTATCTATGGTATACCATGCTTTTCTATGCCGCTCAATCTCTGAAGCCAGGTCTGAAATTAGAGTCGTCTTCCCATAACCAGCATCTGCTGAAACTAATATAAGTTTCTTATCAAGATTATTGCGGAGTAAATTTAATAGTCTTGGCCGTTTAAGTATATTTTTGCCAAGCTTGGGTGAAGTAATCTTTGTTTTTACAATTAAATAATCTTCCATTACTTACATCCTTTCAGGTGCTGTGATACCTATTAGAGAGAGGGAATTTGATAGTACTTGTCTTACTGCACTCACAAGTGTTAACCTTGCCTGGGTAAGTGGCATATTATCTGATATTACCCTGTGCTTCTCGTAAAAGTTGTGAAAAAGGGTAGCGAGTTCAATTAGATAAAATGGTATGAAATGGGGGCTGAGCTCTAAACTTGCAAGCTCAATAATCTCCGGAAAATGGATTAACTTCCTTATAAGCAACAGCTCTTCGGGTGTTGAGAGGAGTGAAAGAATTGCGGATTCAGGTTGAGGTCTCACCTCTTCAATTCCTTTTTCTTTAGCTAATCTTAAAATACTTGATATCCTCGCACATGCATATTGAATATAGTAAACTGGATTATCTTTGGATTCACGTTTTGCAAGTTCAATATCAAAGTCAAGATGTGATTCACATTTCCTTGTCAGAAAGAAGAAGCGAGCTACATCCTTACCTACTTCATCAATAAGGTCGTCAAGAGTTATAAACTCACCTTTCCGCTTTGACATGCCAACTTTTTCACCCTTTTTTATAAGTGTTACCCACTGGACTATAATAACTTTTAGCGCATCTTTCGGGTATCCACAAATAGATATACCAGTCTCAAGTTCAGGTATATGTGCAATATGGTCGGGACCAAAAAGGTTGATTAAGAGTTTATAGCCCCTATCAAATTTATTTAGGTGATAAGCTATATCTGGAACAAGGTAAGTAAATTCACCACTACTTTTAACAAGGACTTTGTCTTTGTCATCACCAAACTTTGTTGTCTTAAACCAGAGTGCGCCATCCTTTTTATAAGCAACCCCCTTTTGCTTAATTTTGTTAATAACTTCTTGTGGTCTACCCGATTTTCTTATATCACTTTCATAAGTCCAGTTATCAAATTTTACACCAAATTTCTCAAGTGTAGCGCGCTGCAATTCCACAATCTTTTTTATTCCATATTCTTTAAAGTCATTTCTGCCCAAATTTTTAAGTTCATAAGCAATATCCTTTATATACTTGCCTTTGTATCCAGCATCTGGAAACTTAACTACTTTTCCATCTAATTCTTCATATCTTGTCCTTATTGATTCTTCCAATAACTCTACTTGTCTACCACAGTCATCTACATAGTACTCTGAATCTGCATTATAGCCAGTAAAATTTAAGATGCGTACAATAGAGTCACCAACAGCTGCAGCTCGTCCATTTGCTACATTTAATGGCCCTGTAGGATTGGCTGAAACAAACTCAACCAAAACATTTTTACCTTTACCAAGATTTGACGACCCAAACTTGTTACCTTCTTCCAGTATTTTAGGTAAAAGATTACGAATAAAGTCTTGACTTAGCCATAAATTTATAAAACCAGCACCTCCAACTTCTACTCGCTCCACCAATCTCGGGTCAATCTTAAGTTTAGAAACTAATTCAGTCGCCACTTCTTTTGGGGGACGTGATTTTGCCCGCCTGTCATCTGTCGGGCAGGCGAGTGTAAAAGCTACAGAACTTGAATAATCACCAAATTGTGTGTCTTTTGGTTCAGATAAGCTAAATTCTATACCAAGCGAATCTTTAATTATTTGTTCAATTTCATGCTTAATATTCATACTCCTATTATCTCATAAATATTGGATTTGTCAATTTCGAATCTTAGATTTGTTTAGAATTTAGAAATTAGGATTTTTTATAAATATTTTCTACAAGCTAGGTTCATTTTATTATTCTTATTATGTCATTCATTGTCACATATACCATTAGCATAATAAGTAGGGCAAATCCAATATTTTGAATCAGGTTTATCCCTCTCTCTGATACTGGCTTTTTTCTCAATTTTTCTATTCCAATGAGTAAAATTTGGCCTCCATCAAGCGGTGGGAATGGAATAAGATTAAGTATAAAGAGTTGTATTGAAAGAAAGGCAACAAATGTTAAAAAATTTTCAACCCCCCACCTTGCACTTTCACCTGCAAGTTTTACAATTGCAAGTGGACCGCCAAGCATCCTCGGTGAGACTCTACCAGTTATAAGTTGTTTTAAAAATGAAATAGTAATTGCAACAGTTCCAACTGCTTTTAAAAACCCATCCTTAAAGGCTGCAAGGCCAGCTGGCTTTCTTATAAGCTTTATTCTAACACCAATCACCCCAATATCTTTTAATTTATTGCCATCGAGCACTTGCTCCTTTTTAGGCACCAAATTAGCCTCCATATAATTACCGGCTCTCTGCCAGCCTATTGATATTTCTTTACCCGGATTTTCACGGATTATTGAAACAAGTGTATCCCAATCATATACCTCTTTATCATTTATTCTCGTTATCAGGTCGCCTTCACGAATCCCTGCTTTCCATGCAGGTCCATTTTGCTCTAACCCACCGACTATTGGTAAAATCAGTGGCTCAAGCCCAAACCCTCCAGTCCTGGCATAGATTTTAATCTGTAGTTCTTTATTGTTTCTTTTAATTAAGCAGTTTGCACTATCCTTATAAGATAGTTTTTCTATTATATCATCCCATGCGATCACTTGGCTACCGTTTATTGCAATAATCTCATCAAATGGCTTAAGTTCGGTTTGGTGACCAGCTGATTTTACAGTCCTTGTTGGCAGCTCTTGGGTCCCAAAAATACCGGCAGTGATGATAAAAATGAGAATTGCTAATAAAAAATTAAATATTGGCCCAATTATAACTGTCCCTATTTTAACTCTTGCTGATTTAGATGCAAATTCATGTGGCTCACCTTTAACTTCTTTTGGCTCCATTCCTGTAAGTTTTACAAAGCCACCAAAAGGAATCCAAGATAATCTATAAGTCGTTTCTCCCTTTTTTATTCCAAAAATTTTAGGTCCAAGCCCAAGAGAGAAATTTTCCACTCTTATTCCAGCAAGTTTTGCAAATAAGAAGTGACCAAACTCGTGAAACATGATTAAAACACTGAGTGCTATTATAGCGCCTACTATTGTAACTAACATAGCTTACCAACTCCCATTTTGAATCATTCTCTTCGTTTCCCTTCTTGCCCATAAATCAGCAGCCTCTATATCAGAAATCTTAGGTGACTTCACAATGAGATGCTTTCCCATTATCTCTTCTACAAGCTCAGAGATGTCAGTTAATCTGATTTCTTTGCGTAAAAATGATTGAACAGCAACTTCATTTGCTGCATTTAATACACAAGGCATAGTTCCACCTTTTTCAGCTGCTTCATATGCAAGTTTAAGACACGGAAACTTCTTGAGGTCCGGCTTTAAAAACTCAAGCTTCTTTATTTGGTCAAAGTGCAACGGCTTAATAAGTGAAGGTACTCTCTCTGGATATGTTAAAGCATACTGGATTGGCAATCTCATATCTGGTAAAGAAAGTTGAGCAATTATTGAGCCATCTACGAATTCAACTGCAGAGTGAATTATTGATTGAGGATGTATAACAACCTCTATATATTTGGGTGAAATTTTAAATAGTACTGATGCCTCAATTACTTCAAACCCCTTATTCATAAGGGTAGCAGAGTCTATAGTTATTTTTTTACCCATTTGCCATACTGGATGTCTTAATGCTTGCTCACATGTAGTCCTTGAAGTTATATTTTTATGTAAAAATGGACCACCAGATGCAGTTAAGATTATGCGCTTTACTGGTGAGCGATTTAAATCCAGACACTGGTGAATCGCAGAGTGTTCTGAGTCAACTGGTATAAGTAGGGGCGTGGTAACCCCGCCCCTACATTTAGCCAACTCTTTCATTATAATTTTACCATAAGCAACAAGTGTTTCCTTGTTTGCCATAGCAATACGCTTTTTATTTCTTATTGCCTCAAGTGTTGGATATACACCATCGGTTCCAACAAGTGCATTTATAAGGATGTCTATATCTGGGTGACTTGCAAGAGTGCAGAGACCCAATTTTCCTGTAAGTAGAGTTATACCTTTCCTGGGGATAAATTTTTTTGCACTCTCTGTATCGGTTATACAAACATATTTTGGCTTGAACTTATCAACTTGTTGTTCTAAAATCTTAACTTGTTTGTGACAACTTAATGCAAATGTATAAAATCTGGACCTAAGGTTATGTATAACCTCAAGTGATGCTCTACCTACAGAACCAGTTGACCCAAGTATACAAACATTTTTTTTCATCTTACAACAAAGAACCTTAAATAGTAATATACTATAGGAGCCACAAATAGTACAGAATCAAACCTGTCAAGAATACCACCATGTCCTGGTATTATATTTGATGCATCTTTAACATTTGCATCCCTTTTAAGCATTGACTCAACAAAGTCACCTGTAGGAGCTGCAAAAGCACTTAATCCACCTAAAATCAGGCAGTCAATAACTCTTAGCCATGGAGCCCATCCGTATCTCAATATAAATATACCAATCAGACCAAAAATTCCACCCCCTATGCAACCTTCCCACGACTTGGCAGGTGATACCCTTCTTAATACTTTATGTTTCCCTAATTTACTTCCTATTAGATAGGCTCCGGTATCATTCATCCATGCAAGTATGAAAGGCATAAGTGTATAGATTGCCCCTATTCCATAATCTGGAGCGAATATTTTATTTGGGAAAAAGTAGTATAATTTTAGATTACTTAAATTATGTATTAGCTCACGATGGTATAAAAATATAGGTATTTGCCTAAGTAGCACAAGGTGGCTCATAAGCCAGCCTACATAAAAAGTGCCAAATACGGTAGCTGATATGTGATAAATAGCACGGTCCGGAGCCTTTCTACAGAGTTCAGATACTGACACAAAAAAGAAAAGGCCAGTTAATGTTAAAAATGTAAAAATATGTGATTCATAATAAGAGCTCCAGCCAAGAATAAAAGCAGCTAATACTCCAACAGACTTAAATGGCTTTAGACCTCTGGCTTCAAGTATTTCATAAAACTCATAAGCACCAATTCCTATTCCAAGCTCTATTAAAATGAGATAATATATTCCACCACTAATTGCAATATATATAAGTGCAGGGATAAACAGAATACCTACTATCAGCCCGGGAAGCAGCTTATTTTTCATATCTTACCAAACTTACGCTTCCTACGCTGATATTCTTGGATTGCTTGAATGAGTTCAGCAGTCCTGAAATCTGGCCATAAGACTGGAGTTATATAGATTTCAGTGTAAGCAATTTGATAGAGTAAGAAATTTGATATCCTCTGTTCTCCAGAACTCCTTATTAAAAGGTCTGGGTCTGGCAGTTCTGGTGCATATAGATATTTTTTGAAAGTTCTCTCATCTATTCTTTTAACATTAGAGCGAATAATCTTACGCACAGCATCTATTATCTCAGACCTACCACCATAAGATAAGGCAAGTGTAAGATTAAGGCCAGTATTATTCTTAGTAGTCTCTATCATCTTTTGCATACGAGTCCTGACTGAATAAGGTAGTTTATGCAGGCGTCCTATAAACTGGACGCGTACTTTATTCTTATTAAGTTCATAGAGTTCAGATTCAAGTGTATGGGTCAAAAGTTTCATTAATTCCGTTATCTCACTCATTGGACGATTCCAGTTCTCTTCAGAAAATGTATAAAGGGTGAGATTAGAAATACCAATATCACCACACGACTCAACTATATCTCTGACAGATTCAATCCCCTCCCGATGGCCTTCAATCCGAGGTAGCCCTCTGTTTTTTGCCCATCTCCCATTGCCGTCCATAATGATAGCAATATGATTAGGGAGCTTATTTTTATCAATCCCATGTTTAGCAAGGTCTATTCCTATCATTCTTCCATAATCTCTTTTTCCTTGCGTGACAAAATTTCTTCTAACTTGTCGGTATATTCATCAGTGATATGTTGTATTTCCTTATCAGCCCTATGTTCATCGTCCTCAGATATCCCCTCTAATTCCTTTATCTCAGCTATTGCATCCCTCCGTATATTACGGAGGGCAACCTTTGACTCTTCAGCTACCTTTCTTACTATTTTCACAAGTTCATTTCTCCTCTCTTCTGTTAGTGTAGGGATAGGCAATTTTATTGCTACCCCATCATTTGAAGGTGTAAGCCCTATACCTGAACGTAAAATAGCTTTCTCAATCTCTGGTATTAAGTTACGGTCCCACGGTTTTATTGTAATCAGTCTCGGCTCAGGGCAAGCGATTGAGGCAAGCTGTTTAAGTGGGAGTGATGTACCATAAGAGTCTACTTTGATTCTATCAACTAAACCAGGAGATGCCCTTCCTGTCCTTATTGTAACAAATTCATGCTGTAATACATCAAGCGTCTTACTCATTTTAGCGGAAGTCTCTTTATATATATCTTGTAATGTCTTCACGATATTAAAGTGCCAACCGGTTTGCCTTCAACGACTTTTTTTAGGTTACCTTTTTTTCTTACATTAAACACTATTATTGGAAGTTTGTTTTCAGAGCATAAGGTGATTGCTGTTAAATCCATTATTCTTAGTTTTTTACTTAAAACTTCTGAATAGGATAGCTTTTTATAAAGCTTTGCAGGCTTACCATTTTTGGGGTCGCTTGAATACACTCCATCTACTTTAGTTCCTTTAAGCACAGCATCTGCCCTTATCTCAATACCACGAAGAATTGCAGCTGTATCTGTTGTAAAATAAGGGCTACCTGTCCCTGCTGCAAACAGTACTATTCTTCCTTTCTCAAGATGCCTTATTGCTCTCCTCCTTATATATGGCTCGGCGAGCTTCGCTACTTCTATAGCACTCATCAAGCGTGTCACTTTATTCATCCTTTCTAACACTCCCTGTAAGATAATCGCATTTATTACCGTTGATAGCATACCTGCATAATCACCTACTACATGCTCAATTCCAAGCTTAGTAGCGTCAGATGAACCCCTGAATATATTACCACCACCTACTACAAGCGCTACTTGGACACCTAAGTTATGGACGTCCACTATTTCATGTGTCAAGTATTCAAGGGTATTTGAGTCTATTCCAAACTTTTGTCTACCTGCAAATATTTGTCCACTCAATTTAAGTAAAATCCGATTATACATTATTAAAATATTATTCTAAATTTACATCTTTGTCAATTAATTTTTGTCTGAGGGTGAAAAGATCGCCATTTTTAAATGCTTTTCACTTGACTTTATTTACATTCATAATTTATAATTATTTTTACCCATGACTAAATACATTTGGATGAGAAAGGGAATACATCTCACTGCATCACTAATTCCGCTCTCTTATTATTTGTTTTCACGCTTTCAGTTTATTACCTTCATTAGCTTTATTGCTGTGATTGCTCTTATAATGGAATACTTGAGATTTAAAAACATTAAATTTAAGAGCTTGTTTTACCGTGCCGTGGGTAAGCTACTATGGGATAAAGAGTCAAAGACTCTGACAGGGGCAACCGCATTTATTATAGGGGCTCTTATATGTGCAATATTTTTTTTAGAAAAGCCAGTCGTTGTGAGTGCACTCTTATTTTTGACAGTCGGTGATACATCTGCTTATTTAGTTGGAAATACTATAGGAAAAATTAAGATATTTGGCAAAAAGACACTTGAAGGAGGATTTATACTATTACTTGTGAGTATAGTAATTGTACGGTTAATCCCTGGCATGAAATTAACTATCGGTTTGATAGGTGCAGTCGTAGCTTGTATAGTTGAGCTACTCCCATGGGATGTAGACGATAATTTATCTATTCCAATAATATCAGGTGCAGTAATGGAGTTCATTCTGAAGATTGCAGGTTCATAATAGTTTCTTTACTCTCTTTACTATAGCTTTGTAATGAGTACCCTTCCAGTAAAATTTGTTACATTCCCTACAATAGCCAAATTCACGATGTGTCTGGTATACATAAAATGGGACCTTACTTTTTACTTCTGATTTACGGACGGTTTCTAAAATGGAGTTACAAATTAAGCAACGGCTAAATGGATTCATATGAGACCGGATTTTAAACTTGTGGTCAAGTTCTTTTAGCTGTTGCAGTAGCTCTTCACTCTTTATTACAAATACATTTGAGATTTTCGGGAACTTATGCGTCCTCGTTACGAGAATTCTGCTTTCTTTTAAGCTATCTGCAAGAATATCATTACTTCCGAAGGATCCTGTGGACTTGCAGTACTTTACATACTTAGTATCAAATCCTAATACTCTTAAAGTCTTTGCAAGCTTACCAAGCATAAAATCAACCTCAAACCTTAATTTTTCATTTTGCATTTTTAATTCTCTTTTAATAGAAGAAAAATGTTTACCCCATAATTTCGTTAACTTTGGGATGATAGCCATTTATGAAGTCCAGTCCAGTCTGTTCCCTTTTTGCCTCAGGCTTAAGTAACTTTAATTCAATACAACCGGCACCAGTCCCTACCCAAAGTACGTCCTTGGCATGCTCAATTCTGCCAGGTTTACCAGGCGACTCAATAGGTGATGCAAGTAAAATTTCCAGTTGTTTACCTCTGAATATAGTATAAGCTCCAGGCCTCGGGGAGAGCGCTCTTATCAAATTTACAATCTTAACTGCCCCTTTTGACCAATCAATTTGCCTTAGTTCTTTAGTAATTTTGGGGGCATAGCTTACACCTTCAGCAGGTTGAGTGATTGGTTTTATATCATCAAATTTATTAAGTGTCTCCAATAGCAACTCTGCTCCCATTTTCGAGAGCTTTAATTCAAGTTCACCAAAAGTCTCAAGTTCATTAATCTCTACATCTTTTTGCAGTAATATGTCTCCATGGTCTACCTTTTCATCCATCAAGAATGTAGTTACACCAGTCTTTTTATCTCCGTTGATAATTGCCCACCTTATAGGCGCAGCCCCTCTATATGCAGGCAGTAGAGAGGGATGAAGGTTAATAGCGCCAAGTTTTGGCAATGTGAGGATATTATTACTTAAGATGTGACCGTAAGCAGCTACACATATCATATCGGGTTCTAAGTCTCTAAGTATAGATAAGAAATCTGAAGAATTGGGATCAACGGGCTCAAAAACTTTAATTCCTAACTTATGTGTAATAATCTTAACTGGTGAGGGGTTTGGTGAAGTAACAACAGTAAGCAAGGTATGATGTTTTGATAATATCTCTACACTTGGAACTGCAAAATTTGATGTCCCAAAGAAAATTATTTTGTAACGCACCCAATTTTATATATCCAGATTTTCTACATATTTTGCATTCTTCTCTATAAATTCACGCCTCGGTTCAACCTTGTTACCCATCAGAATAGAAAATGTTTTATCAGCCTCTACCACATCTTCAAGTGCTATTTGTTTGAGTACACGGTTTTGTGGGTCCATAGTTGTACGAAATAGTTCATCAGGATTCATCTCTCCAAGTCCTTTATATCGCTGGATTTCTGGCTTACGGCCCAATTTTTTCAGTATTTCATTCAGTTCCTCATCAGAATAAGCGTACAAGCTCTTATTTTTATCTTTTATACGATAGAGTGGGGGTTGAGCTGCATATAGATGCCCACTTTCTACAATCTCCCTTGCTTGTCTATAAAATAGTGTCAAAAGTAGTGTCCTTATGTGTGAGCCATCGACATCGGCATCTGTCATTATTATTATCTTGTTGTATCTTAACTCCTTGTTTTCTACGTACTCTTTTCTCTCCATCCCAATAGCTTTTATTATTGCTCTTATCTCTTCCGAAGTCAGTATCTTATCTTCACTTGCTTTTTCTACATTAAGAATCTTCCCTCTTATTGGGAGTACAGCCTGGAACCTCCTATCTCTACCCTGTTTCGCAGACCCACCCGCAGAGTCACCCTCTACTATGTAAAGCTCAGTGCGAGTTGGGTCATCCTCTGAGCAGTCTGCAAGTTTACCGGGTAGTGGCGATTGCTCAAACACACTCTTCTTTCTCGTTAGTTCACGTGCCTTCTGGGCAGCTATCCTCGAATGGGCTGCAGTTAATATCTTTTTAATTGTAAGTTCACCATATTTTGGATTCTCTTCATAATAGAGGGATAGATAGGTGTTAGTGAGAGACTCAACTACTCCTTTCACTTCAGAATTACCAAGTTTTGTCTTCGTCTGTCCCTCAAATTGTGGCTCATTGAGTTTTACAGAGACAACCGCTGTCAGTCCTTCTCTTGTATCATCGCCAACAATCTCTGTATCTTTTAAAAAATTATGGTTCTTTGCATAAGTAGTTATTGCCCTTGTAAGACCTGCCTTGAAGCCAAAAAGATGAGTCCCACCTTCTTTTGTATTTACATTATTTGCATAAGTGAACACATTCTCCATATAAGAGTTGGTATATTGGACAGCTACTTCTACATCAACCCCATCTTTCTCCTCCTTAAAATATATAGGCGGATGCAGAGCAGTTTTCTCTTTATTTAGGAAGTCAATAAATTCAATTATTCCACCTTTGTAAATAAACTCTTGTGACTTCTTACGCCGTTCATCAAGAAGTGTAAGTGTGACTCCTTTATTTAAAAAAGCAAGTTCCCTCAAACGCTCGGCAAGTAAATCAAAGCTAAACATTATTTTTGGAAAAATTTGTGGGTCAGGGTGAAAGTGGACTGTAGTCCCTTCCTCGAACTCCTTGCCTTTTTTTATTATTTTAAGCGGAGTAGTAGCTTTTCCATATTTATATCTCTGGTGATACACTTTACCTTCTCTTGTTATTTCAACTTCAAGCCAATCTGATAGTGCATTCACAACTGATGCTCCAACCCCATGCAGCCCGCCAGAGACTTTGTACACCTTATGGTCAAATTTTCCACCCGCATGTAGTGTAGTCATAACAACTTCTACACCCGGCTTCTTCTCACGCGGATGCTTATCAACAGGTATTCCACGGCCGTTGTCTTTGACAGTAATACTCTCATCAGGATGAATAATTACATCGATGCGGTCACAATATCCACCCATTGCCTCATCTATTGAGTTATCAATTATTTCAAATGCAAGGCGATGTAAGCCATGCTTGTCAGTATCTCCAATATACATCGCAGGCCTACGACGAACAGCCTCAATGTCTTTTAAAACCTTTATTTCTTCAGCTCTATATTTCATATTATCTCCTTTGTATAAACTTAATCCCCCTTATTTTTGCTCCCTCAATGTATTTATTGATTTTATCTACAATCTGATGCTTTAGGAATTCAAGTTCTTGTTGCCATACCGAGTCATCTACTATTACCCATAAAATTCCACCGATTACCCAGCCAGGCTTAGTGTGAGATGCAATACATTTACCAACTACTTGGTCCCAGATAATTAAAGCCTTGTGCTGTTCTATACCTTTTTTTAATCCTAATCTCTCAAGTACATTGGGTAAAATACTACTTACCTTTTCTGGGTTACGCAGCATTCATTAAAATATACTATTTTTTTGTCTATTGTCAAGCAAAATAATGAAATAACATAATATAGGGTGAAAAAATTATTCTAGTGTGTTTATTCCATTATAACTAAAGCAAGCATCCTACCCGTATTCCCCTTATCTCTTCTATATGACCAGAACAGACCAGGATTCTCTGCAGTACAAATCTTTGGGTTGAATATACGATAACAGCCCATCCTATTGGCTATACTCTCATTATTTTTCCATAGGTCTACCTCATAGCATTTAGTGCATATTGAGGGGCTAAAAATAATATTAATATCTGCTATTGAAACACCGAATTCTGTTTTTATTTTCTGTAGTGCTTTGCTTAAGATACCTTTTTCTGTCCCCTTTCGTCCTGCATGCAAAATACCAATGATCCCATTAGGATGATATAAAGAGATTGCAATGCAGTCAGCGACTAATACGCTGAGTGCTAAATTCCTTTTATCTGTTATCAAGCCGTCTCCATCGTATCTGCCAGGTTTTTTAACAGTGTTTATTTTAACTCCATGTACTTGAGTTAAAGTAGCAACCTTATCTTCCTCTATACCAACGCTATTTAAGAAACTTACGTATTTTTCTAATTTTATACTTCCAGCATATCTTTGGTCTTCACATCTTTTTTTTGTACTAAAATAGAATTTTATCCATTTTATCTTATCAAATAAAAGATAAGTAATCCCTTCTCTTTCTATTTTGTTAAATTGACAGTCCAAGTAAGCCAACAAATCCAAGGAATGCTAATGACATCAAAGATGCTGTTATAAATGCTATAGGCTCGCCTTTCAGGGTATTAGGTATCTTTGCGAGGTCAAGTTTCTCTCTTATACTTGAGATAAGGACAATAGCCAATGTAAATCCGAGTGCCGTTCCTACTGCAAATATTGTTGCTTGTAAAAATGTATAATTGTTATCTATGACAAGGAATGTTGTTGCAAGGATTGCGCAATTTGTTGTAATTAATGGTAGATATATACCGAGTGCAGAATATAAGGCAGGGACTTGCTTTCTTAAAAACATCTCAACCAACTGAACAAGTGATGCTATCACAAGGATAAATACAGCTGTCCTCAAGTAGGCAAGATTAAGTGGTATCAATACAAATTTATATACCATCCATGTAACCCATGAAGCAAGTAGCATCACAAACAAAACTGCCATTGACATACCGAGTGCTGAATCAAATCGCTTTGATACACCAAGCCATGGGCAAAGGCCAATGAATCGTATTAATACAATATTGTTTACCAAAAATGCTGAAAGGAATATCAAAAATGGTGACATACTCATTTATTCCTCTGCTGTTGCAACCAGTTCATACTCCCCATAAGGAAAGCAATTACAAGGAATCCACCGGGTGGGAGTATCATATAAATAATTGGTGATTTAGTGAAAGCTGTTCCAAAAACTATATGTCCAAATACTTTACCACTTCCAAGTATTTCCCTTATGGCACCCATCAAAAATATAATTAAAGTAAATCCAAACCCTGCCCCCAATCCATCTAATGCACTTACAATGACTCCATGCTTTGATGCAAATGCTTCGGCTCTTCCCAATATTATACAGTTCACCACAACTAATGGCACAAATACTCCAAGCTGGCTATAGAGCTCGGCTGATAATGCGTGTAATGTGTAGTCCATAATTGTGACAAAAGTAGAGATTACAATAATAAATACAGGAATCCTTATTGTGTTGGGTACTTTTTGTCTTATAAGTGAGATTGTAAAATTTGAAAGAGTTAATACAAATACCACTGCAGCTCCCATTCCTAATGCGTTAAAGGCAGTGGTTGATACGGCAAGTGTAGGACAAAGGCCAAGCATCAATACAAGGACTGGGTTGTTTTTAATTATACCTTCAGTAAAGTACTTAAACATAGTTAGCAATCAAGCTATATTGGCACTAATTGAGCCAGCACACTCCAGTAATTGGTAAGCGATGCTGTTAGCAATCTTATTATTGATTGCTTAAATACTTCTTATATTTCTCAACCCCATCTCTTACCCCATTTGCTACTGCTCTTGATGTTATAGTAGCTCCTGTTATAGCATCAATTGTGCCGCCATCCTTTTTAAGTGAGATATCATATCCTTTAATACCTATAAATTGATACCTAAACCAGCCTTCATTTACTTTTGTGCCAAGTCCCGGTGTCTCTTTTAACCCCTCAGCAGGAGTTGCAGGTCTTATGCTTATTATTGTTGTATCCATTCCTAAGCTGACAAGTGTCTCAATTGGACCCCCGTAGCCTTTTGGAAATACTTTAAAAACAATACCAAGTTTATTATCAAGAGTATCTGAAATAGACCACAGAGTGTCTCGAATAATCTCATCAAACTTTGCACTTCCTATGGGTACTTTTAGTGAATCATAAGCAACCCAAACAACAGTATCTTTTTGTGAAACCTTGTATTCTTTAGCAGTAGGAAAAGACACTTCCATCAAAATAGTTTTGAGTTTTGTAGCCTTATCTTTTTCTATTTTTAGAGTTGTAACTTGGTAAACCCATGAAAGTAAGAAAGCGCATAATAGACATACAATTGTGAGTGACAATATCATCCTTGCCTTCATTTTAGCCTCCTAATTTTTTTGGTTTCACAATCCTATCAATTAATGGAGTTACGCAATTCATAAGTAAGATTGAATAACATACACCCTCTGGATAACCACCCCAGATTCTTATCAGAACAGTAATAATGCCACAGCCTATCCCAAATATCACCCTTCCCCTGTGAGTAATAGGTGATGTTACATAATCTGTAGCCATAAAGAAGGCACCAAGAAATAACCCGCCTGCAAACATATGAAATAGTCCATTTGCTTTGGTTATACCAAATTGATAAAGTAACTGCATTAGTATACCAACAGTTCCTATATAGAAGAGGGGTGTTCTCCAATCAATGTACTTTATTATAATAAGGAACATACCACCAAGTAGCAATAGTAACGCTGATGTCTCGCCTAAACAGCCACCTACTGAGCCAAAAAACAGATTGATAAGTGTATTATTTGAGTTAAGTTGGGATACAACCACAGGCTCAAATGAGTAAATCTTAAGTGTATTAAGTGGGGTAGCATTTGTGATTGCGCCAATCCCACTTTGAGTAGCAAAACTTGGTCTTATAGGTGAACTCCACATCCCTGTCATTATTACTGGCCATGATGCAACAAGGAAAGCCCTACCAGCTAGAGCTGGATTTATAAAATTATAGCCAAGTCCCCCAAATGCTTGTTTAGCAACAAGGATAGCAAATGTAGAACCTACAACTGGAATCCATAGTGGTGAGTTCACAGGTAGATTAAATGCAAGAAGTAGCCCTGTCAATAATGCACTACCATCCAAAATTGTCGCTTTACGCTTCATTATACGCTGTGCAAAAGCCTCAGTAAAGATAGCAGATACACATGAAATAAGTGTAAGGTATACGACCTTAAATCCAAAAAAGTATATAGCACCAATAAGGGCAGGGATTAGAGACAAGATTACAGTATACATTATACGTTGAATTGAAATATCCTTATGTATATGGGGTGATACTGATAGGGTAATTTTCATCTACGAATTTATAATTTTATTTCATTTTTCTGATAAAGTCAACAAACTTTATTTGTAACCTTCTTGTAAGTTTTATGGATTGCGCGTTTGGTTACATCAAGTAATGCTTCCTTTAAGCACTCTGATAGTGTAGGGTGAGGATATATAAGGTCACCAAGTTCATCTGCAGATAGTCCCATTTTTACTCCAATAACCCCAATTTCAATAAGGTCTGATGCATGTGGTCCTATAATTTGAACTCCCTTGACCTTACCAACTTTATCGGCAATAACTTTTACAAATCCTGTAGCCTCACCAATACATAAAGCTTTACCTATACCTTCAAACGGGTACTCACCAACAATTGCACAATCGAGTTCGGCTCCAAATTTACCTACATATGCAATTTCAGGATTTGAAAATATGCAGTTCGGTATTGAGTTATAATCTATTTTAGAATCTAATCCACTTGCATTTTCAGCCGCCACTTCCCCTTCCTTTGATGCCTTATGAGCAAGTAATGGGGAACCTGTTACATCTCCGGCTGCATAAATACCTAAAATATTTGTCTGCATGTGTTCATCAACAACAACGCGGTGCCCATCAAGCTTCAGTCCTAATGATTCAAACCTACATGAATTAGGAACTCTACCACAGGCAACAAGGACTTTATCGGTTAAGATTTTTTCATTGTTGGAGAGCAAAGAAAGAATACCGTTAGGTGTATTGGTTATTTCATTTACTTTGACTCCTTCGAGTACTTTTAGTCCTTGACGTTCTAAATTCCTTTTAAGCAATACCACAATTTTCTCATCTTTCACTTCTGGCAATATTCTTGGTAGCATCTCAACCAATATTACTTTAGAACCGCATCCACTAAAAATGGTCGCAAATTCAACCCCTATAGCACCGCCACCTATAATTAAAATGCTCTTCGGTGGCTCATCAAAATTTAGTGCCTCATCAGATGTTACTACATCCACTCTGTCAATTTTAAATGGCATAATAGGAACTGAGCCTGTTGCAATTATTATAGATTTTGACTTAATCTCATTATTACCAACTTTTAAGCACCCCGGCTCAGTAATAACTGCTGTTCCATGTATAACTTCTATTCTATTTTGTTTAAGTAAGAATTCAATTCCTGCCTTTAATTTTTGGACAATTCTTGTCTTTCTTTGCATTGCATATTTGAAATCAAGCTTAGCCTTCTCTGCTTTAACTCCAAAATTAGTTGCCCCTTTTACAGCATTGAAAGTATTAACAGTTGCAAGTATAGCCTTTGTTGGAATGCACCCACGGTTAAGGCAAATACCGCCTATCTCATCTTTTTCTACTACACACACACTTGAACCAAGTTGTGCAGCCCGAATTCCAGCTACATAACCAGCAGACCCACTCCCTATTATAGCGAGGTCAAATTTTTTCATAGTAGGTCGCACCTCTTGCACAAGAATCTACAAATTTAGAAAAGATATTTTTAAAGGAGCAGTCGTTCTGCCACAGGTATTCAGCGTGAAATTGGATGCCAAGCACAAATTTATGTGCTTTGTGCTCAATAGCCTCAATTATACCGTTGTTTGCAACTGCTGAAACTTTGAACTCTGGGGCTAAAGTTTTTATGGATTGATGATGAAATGAGTTCACTTTTACCTGTTCTTTACCTATAGCATCAAAAAGGAGTGTTCCTTTTTTAATTTCAATCTCATGTGTTTTACAATCTACTGGCTTTTTCTGCCAATGTCTTAAAATATGCTGATTTAGTGTCCCACCTGCAGCTACATTCAGTATTTGGCAGCCACGACAGATGCCAAGAATTGGTAGCCCAAGTAGAATGGCAATCTTAGTAATGTAAATTTCAAAAGCGTCCCTTATTGTATCTACTTTTCTTATCCATTTGGTTACTTTCTCCTTATAAAGAACTGGGTTTATATCAGAACCACCGGAAAGTAGTAGACCATCAATTTTTTTCGCAACCTCTTTTATGCATTCCTTAGACTCTAACAATGGAATTAGTAAAGGTATTCCACCTGTTGTTTCAACTGCTTTCACATATTGCTCTGGTATATAATTCCAGTTATTTTTTATATCCTTTCTACAGGTTATCCCAATAACAGCATTCGGCATAGTATAAAATTCAAATATTAAAGATTAAGAATCAGATAGCAAAACTTTTTATTCTAAATGTCCACGTAGACTATATTACAGAAATGACTGTTTGTCAAAAGATTTTTTGCTGGAAGTATTGTGAAGTATATGCAAGCGAGCTCTTAAAAAAATAAGTCAAATTGGATAGAAAAAGTAGAAAGCTGTTATTATTCAAGCCCATCTTCAATCAGTTGCTCTATCTCTTCTTTTATCTTTTCACGTCTATACCCTTTTTTACCTCTCTTAGTAGAATGTGTATATTCAGATTTTTTAGGAAGTGGGAACCTGACTTTTTTCCATACCTGCCCGCCGCTTTGCTTTGGCAGGCGGGTGGGCTTATCTTTTTTAGGCATTGGATTATGTTTTGTAGTGGTGTCCATATGGACTGGGGTTGATTTTTGTAATCTTACACACTGGTAAATGTTTATAGGGTCCAGAGGAGAGAGATTTGGTTCACTATGCCGAGCTCTACTTTTGGTGTTATAGCATAATCTAAAGTAAGGTTATGTCTTGTAAAACCGAGCCCAAAACAGAGGCCACCAAATATATCAAGTGAAGAGCCAGTTTTTAGTTCTTTACCCAGACTATAATACCCTCCCCTTAAGGTAAGTATTGGGGATAACAGCCACTCAGCTCCAAAAATGAGCTCCCTATCAGGTAGAGATATTTCTGCTGATATTCGGACATTGTTATTAAATAGTAAGTAATTGCCACCAACTCTTGCAAATGTTGGCATTGGTTCATTCTGGGTATCAAATTTTACGACCTGCCTCCCAAGATTCTGGACTGTCCCGCCAAGAGTGAGCCCTGGGTAAGCTTTAATTGGGAACACAAAGCCTGCATCAGTTGCTACTGCCAGAGAGGAATATTCATCTATTGTTTGATATATAATTTTAAAGTTTATCCCTGCAGGTAAATTACCGAGAGTGGTTGCATACCCAAAGATTGGCATAAGAGTCTGTGATGTAAAAAATATCCCTGAGCCTACTGGATTACCGTATTCATCCAATTTTTCCATGTTGCCAGAGTTTAAATAACTTATACCTACTCCGACCACTCCATTCAATAGTGGTAATACATATGCGCCACCCCCGCCTTGAATTCCGGCTATGTATTGTGTATAATTGAAGCCAATTTTCTTACCTTGTAAAGTTTGTAACCATGCAGGATTTGAGAATAGTGTAAATGGGTCGCCAACCATACCCATACTGCATCCACCAATACCAGCGTACCTTGCCCCATTTGGTATATTTAAGAAGTCAAAAGTATGTGTCCCTACACCACCAAAAAGTAATGAGGGCATAAGTAGTAAAAAGGGTATAAAAATTCTCATCATTTTGTAGGGGTTTGATTAATCAAACCCCTACAACAAGTGTCGAGTCTTTGATATCCTACTTTATAAATAATATGATACCAAGGATTAATATCTTTGTCAACTAAAAATAGAAAAAAACTTGACTTTGAGAAAAAGTTAGTGTATAAATAAAAAGGAGTTAAATTATGGTAGATGAAAATATAACCCATGAGGAAAAAGTAACACCAAAAGTACCCAAAGAGAAAGCAAAAAAGCCTAAAGGGAAGAAATTACCTACTGAAATAAAAGAGGTACCTCCATCGGAAGAGAAAGCAAAAAAACTTGAAGAAAAAGAGCCGTCCGCCGAAGTAAAAGAAACACCTCCAGAGGTACCTCCGATAGAAGAGAAAGTAGAGAAACCCAAAGAAAAAAGCCACCTGCTGAAGTGAAAGAGGTACCTCCATCCGAAGAGAAAAGCAAGAAAATAAGGAAGCTTATAATTGAAGAGATAGATGAGAAGCTTAAATTAGTAAAATCTACTATGGGTGGCTTCCGCTCAAAGTATGCTCAACACCTATTGAAAAGGAAAGAGGAACTACTTAAAAAGTAAGACAAAAAACAACATAAAGAGTTTTTTGGGATGAGTTAATGAACAGGGCGGGTGAACAAGTACTTATAATTGATGATGAGAAAGACTTGGGCTGGGTTATTGGTAAAGTATTGGAGGACGAAGGTTATAGAGTATCAAAAGCATATAGTGGGATGAAAGGGATTGAGAAGGTGAGAGATGAGTTGCCTGATGTTGTAATCCTTGATATACGACTACCTGATATAGATGGAATTGAGCTAATTAATCGAATAAAAGAGATTAACAGTTCTACTTGTATTAATAATGTTGCTTTGTTGAATAATTAAGTTTACACTTCCTGTTTCTGCTAAATCCCACAGAATTACACCGCTACTAACTCTCTTTTATTTACAAACATCCTCTTAAATACAGAATACCTGCCTTCTGCCTCCCATCGTTTCCCATA
>JASEGA010000027.1 GCA_030018315.1 bacterium
ATAGAGGACATTTTACTTGAAAAATAAAAGAGGACATTTTTGCTGAAAAGTAACAACATTTTAAAAAAAACTTGACAAATTTACATAAGGTAGTAAAGTATTTAAGTGTTTGAGCGTAAATTTTTTCCGAAACACGAAATAAAGCCTATTTTGGGGCCTACAATTTTAATTTTTGCTCTTTTTGTGATAGTTTTGCTCTCTATAGTGAAATTATGTCAAAAGATGCTGTTAAGATAAAAGGTAGAGTTTTATCAGGATATCGTGCTACAGGCAAGATTCATATTGGGAATTTATTTGGGGCACTTACAAACTGGGTTAAACTTCAAGACGAATATGAGTGTTTTTATGAGATTGCTGATTTACACGCTTTGACTACAAGTTACAATCATACTAAAGATCTAAGGATAAGGATAAGGGAGATGGCGGCGGACTGGATTGCGAGTGGGATTTCGCCTGAAAAATCTACAATATTTATTCAATCGATGGTTCCTGAGCATGCTGAGCTTCACCTGTTTTTCTCGATGCTCGTTCCTATGCCTTGGCTTGAGCGTAATCCAACGCTTAAAGAAATGGTTAGGGACTTAAATCTACAGAATAAAGTAAATTATGGCCTGATGGGATACCCTATTCTTCAAGCTGCAGATATACTTGCTTATAAAGCTGATGTGGTTCCTGTAGGAGAAGATCAACTCGCCCATATTGAGCTCACAAGGCAAATTGCACGTCGATTTAATTCCATTTATGGGTGCATATTTCCTGAACCAGTTTCTCTGCTTACAGAGTTTCCTAAGGTTCCTGGAATTGATAATCGTAAGATGTCAAAATCCTTAAATAATGCAATTTTAATGGATGAAGATTTTGACTCTATTAAGGTAAAAGTTATGCAAGCATTTACAGATCCTTTAAAAATTCATAAGGAAGATTTTGGTCATCCAGATGGGTGTGTTGTTTTTGCTTATCACAAGCTTGTAAATTCAGAAAGAGTTGATGAGATAAGAAAAGATTGTACGCAAGGGAAACTTGGGTGTGTGAGTTGTAAGGAAGAAGCTGCAGAATTTATGGATAAAGTTCTTAATCTTTACAGAGAGAGGCGTGCCAGTCTAAAAGAGAAAAATTTGGATGAAATTCTTGAGGAAGGTTCAAGGAGAGCAAGGGTAATAGCAAAAAAAACTTTAGAAGAGGTAAGGGAGATAATGAATTTATGGTGAAGGATAAGTCCCACAAGGTGGGATTTACATTTTACCTAATAGGGAGGAGGAACCATGCATTTTAACTTCGCAGATGTAGTTAGGGCACCACGACTTGGTTTTTCTGCTAAAAAGATATGGGTTGGCTTTTTGGGTCTACTTTTGGGGACAATTTTGTACTCTGTTATGGGGTACTTTGCATATGTTACATCTCCTGATTGGACATGGACAGAGGTTTGGAGGGCTTTCAAATACATTCCAGTACCGGTCATTGGCGAGACACACCTTATGTGGTATGGATGGATATGCTGGGCATTTGGTATAGTATTCTTTGTTGCAGTTAATCTCCTTTCAATTGCTGGTATCTCAAAGTTAACTTTTGAGCAATTGCGTGGCGATGAGTTTTACGAGGTTACAGATGCTATAAAGTATTCATTGAAACAATGGAAATCAATCATTCTTTCCCCAATAGCGCTCGCAATTTGCATTGGTGCCCTTGTACTCTTTGGTTTTGTATGTGGGCTTATTGGTAGGATACCGTATGCAGGACAACTACTTGCAGGTATATTCTTTATACCAGTTGCACTTGGTGCTCTTTTTGTGGTTTATCTATTAATTATCTTTTTGCTTTCCTTCGTTCTTGCACCATCAGTTGGAGCTACTACAGAATCCGATACATTTGATACACTGTTTGAACTATTTAGCTGCTTAAATGACCAGACATGGAGGCTTATATTATGGGAAGTATTTATTGCTTTCTGTGGTGGTGCTGGGGTATGGATACTTGGATGGCTTACAAAGAAGTCTCTCATCCTATTTCATTGGGCTGCAGGGTTATGGGCTGGAACAAGGGTGATAGCTGATGAGTCCCATAGCTGGTGGCAAATCATATGGAATAATGGACTATGGTATCTTCCTCCTTGTCCACCAATTCAGTGGCTTGAATCTATATTGGGACGTATTACACCAGTTCTACTTTATCCAACAACATGGATGCCAGTTAACTGGGCAGAGTGGATAGGTGGATTCTTGGCTGGGCTTGGATTTTATTTTCTTGCTTTCTTTGTTGTTGCTTACGGACTCAGTACATGGGGAGCGGGGCAAGCTCTTATATACACAGTGCTTGTAAAGATAAAGGATGATAAGAACTTACTTGAGAAAAAAGAAGAAGAATTTAAAGAAGAGAAAGTGGAAGAGAAAAAAGAAGAAGTAAAGGAGGAAAAACCAGCTGAAGAGAAAAAAGAGGAAGAAAAGCCGGCTGAGAAAGAAGAAAAGGAATAATTTAATTGTACCCGGGGTTTTTACCTTGATATAGAAGACCCCGGGTTTTTAATAAACGTATTGTAAAATTTTAGGTAGCTTTGCTAAAAATGAGATGGAGTAAAAGTCTTATCCCAACTTTTAAAGAACGACCAAAAAATGTAAAAAGTCTATCTCATTCTCTTTCAATAAGGGCAGGATTAATAAGGCCGTTAGTCAGTGGAGTGCATAGTTACCTTCCACTTGGATGGAGGGTATTTTTGAAAATTATTGGGATTATAAGAGAGGAGATGACCGGGATAGGAGGGCAAGAGCTGGCACTTCCATCCATATCCCCAAGTGAATTATGGGAAAAAACAGGAAGATGGGAAGAGTGGGGAAAGGAGATGTTCAAGTTTAAAGATAGACGGGGTAGAGATTTGTGTCTTATGCCAACACATGAAGAAATCATAACTGAACTTGCCCATAAACAAATACATTCCTACAAAGACTTACCCCAAATTTGGTATCAGATTCAAACCAAATTTAGAGACGAGCCAAGACCACGTGGTGGTGTACTCAGGGCAAGGGAATTTGTAATGAAAGATTCTTATTCACTTGATGCAGATGAGGAAGGACTTAAAAAGAGCTACGAACTCCACCGCGAGGCCTATGCACGTATTTTCACAAGGTGTGGACTCAGTTGTGAAATTGTAGAGGCTCCAAGTGGAGTTATGGGGGGCGGACTTTCAGAAGAGTTTATGGTACTCTCAAAATATGGTGAAGATTCAATTATGGTCTGTTCATGTAGTTATAAAGCAAATAGAGAAGTAGCAAAAATTGGTGAATCCAATACAAGTTTTCAAGATGAACCACTTACTAAAGTTTACACTCCTGTAGAAGGAAGTGTTGATAAAATATCCGAATTCCTTAGAGTCCCTAAAAATAAGCTAATGAAAAGCTTATTGTATTTCAGAAATAGTGAGCCTATTTTTATCCTACTTCGGGGAGATCATGAACTTAGCCAAGAAAAATTGAATAAATTAGGCAAAATTAGAATTGCTACTTCTCATGAGGTGAAGGATATTATAGGTACTGAACCTGGGTATGTATCTCCTATAGGGCTTTCTTTTAAAACTATAGCTGCAATCTCACTTAAAGGAGGAATGGGATTAGTTACTGGTGCAAATGAAGATTTTTATCACTTTAAAGGAGTAAATCTTAAAAGAGATTTAAAAGTAAATGAATGGATTGACCTTGAAACTCCAAATCCTGGCGACCCTTGTCCCAAATGCGGAGCTCCACTCACTTTGAAGTCAACTATTGAAGTTGGACATATCTTCAATTTAGGTACCAGATATTCTATTCAAATAGGGGCTTATTTCCTTGACAAGAAAGGAAAGAAAATGCCAATTGTTATGGGAAGTTATGGAATCGGGATAGAACGTGTGATGGCAGCTATAATTGAAACTCATCATGATAAAGATGGCATAATATGGCCCACTAAGATAGCTCCGTATCAGATTCTTATAATTCCATTAGATATGAGCAATTGTGATATAAGAGATACTGCCGAATTTATTTATTCAGAACTCAAAGATAAAGTTGAGGTTCTCATAGATGACAGAATCGAGACAGCGGGTGTAAAATTTAAGGATGCAGATCTTATTGGGATACCATTGCAAATCATAGTCGGCGAAAAGTTGATTAAAAATGGAGAGGTAGAAATAAAAAGTAGGGATAGGAAAATCCATAGGTCTATAAAAAAGGAAAAAGTAGTTGAAGAAACACTACAAGTTCTAAATTATGAACTATAAGTTACTGGAATGCATTATATAATTATATATATTTTATAGAACTTAGCTAAAATGTCTATCTTAAAAGCCATTACACAAATGGCAGAAGAAAGAGGTGTCCAAAAGGACTCTATAATTGGAATCCTTAAAGATACCCTCATTAGTGCAGCACAAAGAGATTTAGGAGAGGGCGCGACTATTGATGTGGAACTTTCAGAGGCGGCTGGAACTGCAAAAGTATTTCTTGTAAAAAAAGTGGTAAAAAGAGTAATTAATCCTGTATCTGAGATATCCCTTAAAGAAGCACAGAAGATAAACCAAGCTGTTAAATTAAATGATAAGTTACGCATTGAACTACCTTTTGAAAAATTTGGTCGTAATGCCATCATCTTAGCAAAACGTGTAATGCAGCAGAAAATAAGAGAAAAAGAAAAAGAAAGAGTATATGATGAGTACAAGAAGAAAATTGGTGAAATTGAGACTGGGATAGTTCAAAAAGTAGATAAACATGAGATTATTGTAAAGATTAAAAATGCGGAAGGTATTCTACCTTTGAGAGAGCAGATTCCTGATGAACGATATTATCAAGGCAATACTATCAAAGTGTACATTCTTGATGTAACTCCTGGGGGGAGGGTTCTTCTTTCTCGTAGCCATCCTGATTTCTTAAAGAAATTATTTATCCATGAAGTTCCAGAAATTCAGGAAAAGATTGTAGAGATAAAAGTAGCTGCAAGAATTCCAGGCATAAGGGCTAAAATAGCAGTAGCCTCAAATAATCCAAAAGTAGACCCCGTTGGTGCCTGTGTTGGAGTGAAGGGAGTGAGAATTCAAGGAGTTGTAAAAGAATTGAACAATGAGAAAATAGATGTGATTCAATACTCTTCTGACCCATTAGTTTTTGTATCACGGGCTCTTTCATCAGTAAAAATTTTACACCATGATATTAATCTTGATGAAGGCAGAATAAGTATTGTAGTAAAGGATGAAGAGTTACCCCAAGCGATAGGGAAAAACGGTCAAAATGCGTTACTTGCTTCCCGTCTTACAGGATTTAAAATTGATATAGTATCTGAGACTGAGTATAAGTCTAAGGGAGTAGCTTTTATACCTGAGATTTCAAAATCTATTAAAGAGATACTCATATCACACGGATTTCTTACAACTGCTGAAATACTAAACAAAGGAGTAGACGGGCTTACTAAAGTTCATGGAATAGGCAAGAAGAGGGCAGAAAAAATATTTGCTATTGCTAAAAAGTCAATAGAAGAATGAAAAGAGTACATGAAGTTGCAAAAGAGTTGAATCTCTCAAGCAGGGCGCTTCTTAAACTTTTAAGGCAGTTAAATTTTGAAGTCACCAGTCCTATGAGCCCTATTTCCTCGCATACGATTAAAGCCTGTAAGGAATATCTCGAAAGTAACAAAGAAGCCCTTAAGCTTAAAGATATTGAGAAGAAAAAGTTAATAGCTCAAGTCAGAGGTTTTCCTCATGAAACACGTAAGGAAAGAGAGCTACAGAGACGTGAGAGGGCTGAGAAAAAGGTTCGTGAAACTATAACTAAAATTGAGATGGGTGAGAGAATTAAGAAATATAAGCCTGCCAAGCCATCGGAAGTGAAAGAAGAAAGACCTCCAAAAAAAATAAGAATAGGTGAGCTCACTTCTATAAGAGAACTCGCTTCCATGCTTTCTATAGACCCTTTGAATCTTATCTCAAAATGTTTAGAACTCGGTCTTATGGTTACTATTAATCAGCGGATTACATTTGATACTGCATTTACTATTGCAAGTGAATATGGATACGAAGCAGAGCTTATATCCACTTATATAGAAAAGGAGGAAATCTCAGAGAAACTTGAAATTCGTCCTCCAGTTGTGACAGTTATGGGACATGTAGACCATGGAAAGACGACCTTACTTGATTATATAAGGCATACAAACGTAGTGAAATCAGAAAGTGGAGGGATAACCCAACATATAGGAGCTTATAAAGTTAAAGTTGGAGATAAGTCGATTACATTTATAGATACCCCAGGACACGAAGCTTTTACAGCTATGAGAGCAAGGGGAGCCAGGGTAACTGATATAGTTGTGTTAGTTATTGCAGCAGATGATGGAATAATGCCACAAACCGTTGAGGCCTTAAATCATGCAAAAGATGCTGGAGTTCCTATTGTGGTTGCTATTAATAAGATAGATATTTCAAACACTGAACCAGATAAAGTTGAAAGACAGCTGTTAGATTATAATTTAGTTACAGAACGCTACGGTGGTGATATTCTTTGTTGTCGAATCTCTGCAAAAACTGGGGAAGGGGTCAAAAATTTGTTAGAAACTATCCTTATGCAAGCAGAATTACTTGAACTTTACTCAACTTCACAAGGTGAAACAAGAGGAGTGATTATTGAGTCAAAGATGGATAAGGGTAAAGGACCTATGGCTACAGCAATTATTTCAAGGGGAATCTTAAAAGTTGGTGACTCACTTGCAGCTGGAGGAGTTAGTGGTAGAGTGAGGGCTTTATATGATGAATGGGGAAAACGCAGATCTAAGGCTTATCTATCCGAGCCTATACAAATTGTAGGTTTTGATGAACTTCCTCAAGTAGGTGATACTTTTAGGGTATTTAAAGATGAAAGAGTTGCCAGAGAAATCTCAAAAAGACAAAGAGAATCAATAAAGGAAGAGCTTGGAAAAAGTAGGGTATCATTGGTAACCCCTGAAACCATTCAAAAGGAGCTTCAAACCAGTAAGATAAAAGAGCTTAAAGTTATCATTAAAGGTGATGCAGCCGGTTCTATAGAGGCACTATCTGACTCATTGGAACATTTGACTGAAGAGGAGGGGGTTAGGGTTAATGTAATCCATAAGGGAGTTGGAGAGATAAATGAGTCCGATATTCTTCTCGCTGCAGCGGGCGGTGCAATAGTTATAGGTTATAATACCAGAGAAAATTTAGCCGCCGAAAAACTTGCAAAAGATAAAGGAGTTGAGATTCATACTTACAATGTTATTTACGAGGCAATTGACGAGATGAAACTTGCAATGAAAGGATTGCTTCCTCCAAAATTTGAAGAATATGGGATTGGTAGAGCAGAAGTAAAAAAGATATTTAAAATAAAAGATATCGGATTTATTGTTGGATGCTCTGTATTGGAAGGAAAGATAATAAGAGGAGAAAAAGTGAGAGTAAAAAGGAACGGGATAGTGGTACATGAGGGGAAAATTGGAAGCCTAAAGAGGATAAAGGAAGATGTCAATGAGGTTGAAGCAGGACTTGAGTGTGGGGTAGGTTTTGGCGAATCTGTTAAACTTGAATGTGGGGATATACTTGAAATCTACGGAATAAAAGAGATCCCAAGAAGTTAGTGGTTATTGGTAGTTGCTATATAGATATACGAATAAGAGATAGTAATTCATTAAAAGATAAACGTAAGATACTTATCTCGTTGAAATCCATTATGAGGCAAAAATTTAATATATCTATAACTGAGCTTAATCCTACAAATAATTGGTGTAAGGCAACTCTTGGTATTGCTTGCATAAATGATTCTAAACAGATTGCGTATAAGATACTTTCAAAAATAGTAGATTTCATACACTCTAATCCAAAAGTTGATATTATTGATTACGCAATAGAGATGTACTAATGAAAGAGAGAAGAAAAGAGAAGATTAACGACCTTATTAAAAAACAGGTTGCAATTATACTTCAGCAAGAAATTGATAATCCACAAAAGAGTTTGGTAACGGTGACACATGTTGAGATAGATTCTAATCTCAACACTGCCAAAATATATGTGAGAACACTTGGAGACGAAATTCAAAGTCTTAAATTCCTTAATCGAGCTGCTGGATTTATAAGGTACAAGCTTGCACATAAAATTAGACTTAAAACTGTACCAAAAATAAGTTTTAATATTGATAATTCTCTACAAGAGTAAAAGTTTGGTTTTATTTTTAAAATCTAAGATATAACGATATAACTATGATTTTAAATATGTTAAGTATTGGACTCGGTTTATTCAATCCAATTGGGGAATTGAGTAGCATATGCCCGGTAGGAAAAGAGATGGGAATGAGCTATGAGTGGCATTCGTTATATTTACTAACTAAACCAGCAAGTATCCCTATTATAAGTGGAAATATAATTTCTTTTAGAAAAGACAAATTTGAAATTGATATTTTTAAACTCACACAAGGAGCAAAAATTAAAATATACAAAAGAAATTTTGTAATTTTTGGGATAGGTGGGTATTATATAAGAGAAAATTTAAATAAAGGTTTTGAAAGCGAGTCCGGATTATGTTATTGCTTTGGGTTCTATATTCCGCTTTTGTATAATGAAAATATAGTCTTAGCTCAAGAAACTTCTTATTCTACTGTTCCAAATGGAATTTCTTTGAAATTAAGTGTTGGAATAAATCTATAAGATTCATAAATAGAGCAATTAAATAAGAAAATGGGAAGACATAAATACAAAAAAGTAAGTTGTCTATTACCTCTTTTACTTCTCCTTGGATGTAAACAAAGCTCATTACTTTTTCGGGCTGGGGCAGATTATTTTCCTCTTAAACCAGAAAATACATGGGTCTATTTGCATACTTCTTATAGTGACAAAGATACAATTACACTTAAGGTTATAAAAAATGAAGTAATTGGAACAAGGGAATGCTGGCTCCTTGAGCGTAATGGTTACCCAGAGTATTGGTGGAAGGACGAGAATAGGGTGGATAAATTTTATCTTCAAACTATCTTTGTAAATGGTGAAGAAGATACAATTGCAAGTTTTTGGCTAACTTGGCTTGAACTTCCTTTTGTCCTCGGTAATTTGTGGAGCTATATGTTTAAAGAACAAAGTTATATAATAGGAGATACAATAAAAGTGGATGTCCAGGTTAAAGGGGAAGTACTTGACTTAGATGGTAATGATTACAAGGTTAGAGTTGAATTAATAGAGCATCAAGAATCTATGGAATTTGGTACTTCTTGTGATACTATAACTTGTTACGAGTGGTATAGGCCTAATATAGGTGTAATAAAACGGGTAATAGATGGGGTAGAGGAAAAACTTATCAGCTACGAGCTGTAAATCTTATAACTGACGAATGTAGCGAATGATAGCAAATTGTGCGAATAACTTCATTGTTTAGCATTCAACGTAATGGAGATGTATACCGGGAACTACGGCCCTTGCAATCCGCGGCATAATAGTGTTATATCAAAGCTTCCTGTACTGTCAAGAAAAAAATCGGGCTCTGTCCCCCTATTTTGTCCTGTGTTATTATTAGTAAGTGCACCAATTATACCTGCACGGGGGGGTGTACCCCACGACATTATAGGTAAATTATACCATGAAAGCTCATCTCCTGGTAAGTCAGGATGATAAAAGTCTGAACCATCGGCTATTACTGCTACTTTCACATCCAACCTGCCTTGTTGAATTGTCCATGCATCCGGCGCATGAATATCATGCCCAGGACTATCAAAATTATACAATCCCCACTGATCCCCACTCTGAAAATAAGGGTCGTTAGGCATTACTTCTGCAAAGAGGCTATAGGCTGTTAGCAAGATAACCACTCCGACTAATCTTATAATTACTTTGTACATCTTCACCTCCCTCTAAAAAGTCAATTGTTTACGTCCTGTACCATCAAGGTTGATAAGCCACAGAGTTTTTTTTGTCTCCTCCGGATTTATATCACTAAATACGATTTGCTGTGAATGGTGAGCAAAAGCTGGATGAGACGGATAATATATACTATCAATAAATTTATGTAATCCAGTGCCATCCGAATTTACTATCCAGATACCTCTCCCTTCTTTAACATCATTGTAAAAAGCAATCTTCGAACCGTCCGAAGACCAAACAGGACCATCTCTGAGATTTCCATCAGGATGATTTACAATACGATCCAATAAAGTACCTGATGAATCTATTGTTGCTATACCCAAGAATTCAGCTGTGTACCCTGCTACAAACAGTATTTTTTGCCATCCCATAGCCAATCTGGCTCCCTACCCCATCGTTTAATAAGTTTTTTATTTTCCCCATTTGAATCCATCAGCCATATTCCACAATTATCACCTGCTCCTATATCATACGCTATCTTACTGCCATTGGGCGACCAGTCAGGGAAGAAACCTTCTTGAGCCAAAAGTGTTATAGAAGCTGTGTCAGGTGTTAAATTCTCTTTGATCTTTACTTTATAAATTGCTCTGTTCCTCACAAATAAGAGCCACTCACCATCTGGAGACCAATCTGGACAACTATGCCAAATACCTATTGAGTCACGGAGGAAAATATTTTTCTCACCTGTAGCAACATCTAAAATAAATATTCCTTCGGTGTCTCCTTCTGTTTCCATTGGAGAATAGTTTTCATGAACATAAGCAATGTACTTATCATTAGGTGAAAAAACAGGCTCTATATCCATAGGTATCATCAGGTTTGGCGTCGGCTCAGGAGAGGTAGTATTCCTTTTACAACTTATCCCTGATAAGCTTAAATATAAACTTAAGAAGACTAAAACAAAAGGAGACGGACTCTTTTTCCTTTGAATTTTTACTTCCCTCATCTTGTTTTATATATACTCTAAATTCCTAGGAAGTCAAATTTTATTCACTCGCCTCCGCCAAATCACTTGTCAGTCGGTCAATATAGTGGACACGCAAAGGGGACACACGCAAAGGGGACAGAGCCCATATTTATGGTTCTGCCTCCCTCCTTGATTCCTATATTTTTTCTATCAACCACAATATTTTATTTCTTCATTTTAATTTTAGCTCTAAATTCCCGAGAAAAAAATCAGACTTGACACCATTATTTTGAGACTTGACACCATTATTTTGCTTGACACCATTATTTTGGTGCAACTGCCCACCCATTGTTTTCATCAACGAACCATACGGAGTGAAGACTTTTATTTGTAGGACTATCTACCTCATGCCATGTAGGTGTAAGTACCGTACTACTCCCACTAAGGGGTTCCTTCTTTTTGCATCCCATTATTGAAATACAAAATAGTAAAAGACATATAAATATCCCACCTTTATGTACATAATATTGCATTTTTACCTCCGACTGAAAACCTGAAATATAACCTTGAATTTTTGCTTTTCTCATTTTACTTTTAATATACTCTAAATTTCTGAGAAGTCAAACATTTTTATGCACTCCTCTGGTCATCACTCCACGCATTTCGGTTCCTAAAATTAGGGAAGTTGTATAAAATTATTTGCAGATTAAAGTATTATATGGTATAATTAATTTATGCTTATTCACTGGTATGCATTAAGGGAACATATAAGGCCGTTTTTTTTAGGTCTATTTCTTCTCACTTTTATTTTGATAATGAACCAGATATTTGTACTTATCTGGGATATCGTAGGTAAGGGTATTAACATATTGACAGTTCTCTACTTACTCTTACTTTATCTTCCTTCTATAGTTACATTGACTATTCCTATGGGAGTGATGATTGCAAGCTGTATGGCATTCGGACGACTCGCCCAAGATAGAGAGGTAATAGCAATTAGGGCAGCGGGAGTAAATCCGCTTAAACTTAATCTTTTACCAGTAATTTTTGGCGGAGTTTTCCTTACTCTTTTCACAATATGGTTTAATAATCATGTACTGCCCGAATCAAACCACCGCCTAAAAAATCTTATGGTTGATATAGCACAAAAGAAGCCATGTTTCCGAATAAAAGCGCTTGTTATTCTTAAAGACTTTAATGGCTACGATATACAGGTCGGAAGTGTAAATTATAAACAATCTACAATCCAAAGAGTAAAGCTATTTGAAAATGAGACTGCAAAAGAAATTTTTGCAAATAGGGGCTCTTTTTATACAGATAGTGTTGGTATTACAATAATGTTAAGTGACGGTGAAATACACGAGCCAGTGAATCCTGGAATTTATCGACGATTGATATTCAATGAGTATAGGATACATCTTCCATTGGACCAGGAATTTGTCAGACTAAACCGAGAGTATCGGAGTGAAAGAGAGCTTTCTGCTATTGGCTTAAAAGAAAGAATAAAAGAGGAACAAAGAAAAGAGAGAAATGAGCTTTATAAAAAAAGGAAAATAGATTCTCTACTTATAGAGTATCATAAAAAATATTCAATCCCTTTTGCTTGTATAGTTTTTGTCCTACTCGGCTGTCCACTTGCAATTAGAGTTAGGAAAGGTGGGGCAGGAACAGGGTTTGGAATTGGATTACTATTCTTTATATTTTACTATATATGTCTTATAGCAGGAGAAGACTTGGGGGATAGGGGGATAATTGTTCCGTGGCTATCAATGTGGTTTCCAAACATTGTACTTTTAGGAATTAGTGGATGGGCAATGTCTCGTGTAAATAAATGAAAATAGCCGATAAATACATAATGAAAGAGTTTGTATTAGGGCTCCTATGGAGTCTACTTGCACTTGTAATTATATATATAATTGTTGATGTATTTGAAAATGTTTCTACATTTGTAGATAAGAAGGTCGCTCTCTTTACAATTATACAATATTATGTATATCAAATCCCTTGGATAGTGGGGACGATTGTTTCTCCAATAGCCTGTCTACTTGGTTGTTTCATATCAATTGGTAATTTATCAAGACACTTTGAACTTGTTGCTTTAAAATCGTTTAGTTTAAATACATATCGGACATTTGTCCCATTATCCTGTATTGGACTCATTTTTAGTGGGTTAATTCTTGGAATGAACGAAATTTTACTACCTATATCAAATCAAAAAATGTTGGACTTAAAAAGTGAAAAAATAGATAAGCTACCTAAAATAGCTGTGACCCCAAGCACTCATATTTATTACTCGGGTGAGGATAGCAGATTTTACCGTATAAAATTTATAGATCCAAATAAGGGAATTATTAAAGGACTCACAATATATGAATTCCTAAAATCAGATGCCCTCAAAAGGAGAGTTGATGCCCCTCAAGCAGTATGGGAAGATAATCAGTGGAAGCTTTTTAATGGGGCACAGCAAATTTTCAAGCCACATTCATTTGAAGTTATATATTTCGACTCGTTGATAGTGAGGCTTAAGGAGACGCCACTTGATTTTGTAAAAGGAGTAAAACCTGCTCTCTCTATGGGATTTTTTGAGTTCAAAGAACACATTAAGAAGTTACAAAAAGGGGGCGAAGATATTACAAAGGAGCTTGTAGACCTTTACTCAAGGATTTCATTTCCTTTTATGAATTTAATCATACTCTTGTTGGGCTTCCCATTAGCAAGTAGAGTAAGAAACATTGGATTTGTTGTAGGATTTGCAATTGCGTTATTCGTAAGCTTCATTTACTGGGGATTATTACAACTTGCAAAAGCATTTGGGCATGTAGGAATTCTATCCCCTTTTTTAGCAAGTCTATTGCCAAACATTATATTTATTATAATAGGAACTATTTTACTTTGGAATAGTAGAAAGTAAAAGTATGGATGTCAAAGAGATACTTGAGTATCAAGGAATAAAGCCGAGTAAAGAACTTGGGCAGAGTTTTCTTGTAAGTGAAAAGATTGCCGAACGTATTGTTGAAGCCTGTGAAATTGAACCAGACGATGTAATACTTGAAGTAGGACCTGGACTTGGAATACTTACTCAATTACTTGTTAAAGTTTCACATAAAGTTTTTGCAGTTGAGAAAGACTTGTCGCTTTTTAAATTCTTGGAACAGAAATTTCAGGGTATGAAAACCCTATTCCTGTTAAACCAGGATGTCTTAAAACTTAATCCTACTCATATTACTGCAGCAAAACCTCTTAAGCTTGTATCCAATCTCCCTTATTCTATTACTTCTGATTTCCTTTATTGGCTTCTAAATAATCGTAAATGCATTCAATCCTGTATCCTTACATTGCAAAGAGAAGTAGCTCATAGGCTTATGGCACAGCCCGGAATTCGAGCGTATGGAACTCTTTCTGTGTTTTTCCAGTTTTGGATGGATGTAGAGCCTATTTTTTCAATTCCGGGTAAATTCTTTTTCCCAAGTTCTAAGATAGTTTCCGAAGTCATATCATTAAAGCCAAAAATGGAAACACAAGTAGTAAACGAGGGGTTATTTTTAAAAATTGTCAAGACTTCTTTTGCAAAAAGGCGTAAGATGTTAAGAAATAGTTTAGGATTAAAAATTAATGTTATTGGAGGTATAGACTTAACTCAAAGACCTGAATCTTTGAGTTACGAAGATTTTTTGCAACTTGCTAAAGCATTGGAAGATGTGGGTTATTAGTAATAAGTAACTATTTATAAAAATTGGCTTGTTCCGATTTCTCATAGTGAATTTGATTTTATAGTTAAAAATGACCGATAGTTTATAACTTATGTTTGTAGATGTAGCTTTACCTTCTGGGACTTTTGTATATAGAGTACCAAATAAACTTAAGCAAAAACTTGAATTAGGTTCACTTGTAAAAGTCGCACTTCGGTCAAGAGAGTTGGAAGGCTGGATAGTAGGAGCGAATAAATCTACAAAACTTAAAACTGTTAGAGAGATACTTGGGATTTCTTATCCTGAACCACTTATTACTGCACCACTTTTAGGACTTGGAAAGTGGATGGCTAAGTATTATCAGGCATCGTTGGGGTCTGTTTTAAATATTATAGTGCCATCGCGTGGCAAATTAATTTCTTTACCTCAACAGGAGACAAAAATCTTTAAACCAATCGGTATAAAAATACTGCCATCTGTAATCAGAAACTCATTGAAAGAAAAGCAGTTTAAAAGTGTATTACTCTATGGACATGAGAGAAATGATATCTACTTTGGAGCAATTGAAGAAGCATTAAGTCGGGGGTTGGGTGTTATATTCCTTATACCCGAAATTATCTTGATTCCTTACATTTTTTCACTTCTACAAAAAAGGGTTGGAGATTTAATTGCTGTTTTGCATTCAAGACTAAAAAAGGAAGAACGGTGGATTGAGTGGCTAAGGATTAAAAGAGGAATGGCAAGGGTAGTAATTGGCACAAGGAGTGCTATTTTTGCACCAGTACATAACATTGGGCTTATAATTATTGATGAGGAACAAGATACAAGCTACAAGAGTGAAGAGACACCAAAATATTCTGCACGAGATGTAGCAATAATGAGAGCTAAAATTGAATCTACATTGTGCATTCTTGGGAGTGCTACTCCAAGTGTAGAGACATTTTATAATACTAAAGCAAAAAAAATCACACTCCTCCATTTGACTAGTCCAAAAAGACCTTTTAAAATTTGGCTTGCAGATATGCGTAAAGAAACTGACCCAATTTTTTCGGAACTTTTAAAAAGGAAAATTAAAGAATACACAAATAGAGGTGAAAAAGTAATACTATTTTTAAACCGTAGAGGCTTTTATTCTTTCATTTTTTGTGAAGATTGCGGATATATCCCAAAGTGTCCTAATTGTGGTGTTTCTCTTACTTATCATAAAATAAATTTATCACTTAGATGCCATTATTGCGGACACAGTGAAAAGGCGCTCGGATATTGTGCACAGTGTAAAGGAATTAATTTGTCACATAGAGGAATTGGGACTGCAAGAGTAGAGAGGGCTTTTAAATCACTTTTTACTGGAATTAGTATTTTTAGATTAGACCTTGATACAGTTCCAAGTAAATATATAAGTCATACATTTAAGTCATTTGCAAATGGAGAAATTCAAGTACTCTTGGGTACTCAACTTGTAGTTAAACCTCTCAATTTTCCGAAAGTTGGATTAATTGGTGTAATATCAACAGATACAGGTTTAAATTTACCAGACTTTAGGGCTACGGAGCGCACTTTTTCATTACTTGTGCGATTAGTAGAAAAAGGAAAAGAAGTAGTATTACAAACTTATAATCCAGAGCACCGTGTTTTAAAGTATATTCTAACTCACAATTATTTCGGATTTTATGAATCAGAAGAGTTAATAAGAAAAAAGCTTGTTTATCCTCCTTATTCTCATCTTATAAGAATATTGATAAAAGATTTGGAAGAACGAGCTAAGAAAAGTGCTTCTGAATTAGCGAATAGATTTAAAGAAGAGGGGCTAAATTTTCTTGGTCCTGCTCCTTGCTTGCTTGAACGCGATGGAAGTAAAATTAGGTTACATTTTCTTCTAAAGGTAAAAAATCCGCAAGATTTATCTCTTTCACAAATTATTCCCAGGAACACTATAATAGATGTGGATCCTTTAGAACTTATTTAAATATTATGCAACTACAATGCAGGTAACTGTGGAACTTACACCTTCTATCTCATGTATTTTTTCTGCAACTACTTCTCCAAGTTCTTTGAGATCGTTAACTTTAATAGTCGCTATTATATCGTAAATCCCTGTAACCATATGCGCTTCTTTTACATTAGGAAGTTTCCTTACTTCTCTTAAAACTTCTTCGGCTCTTCCAACTCTTAGCTTTATAAGTACATAAGCTGAGACTCCCATTTTTCCCCCCTTAGTTGCAGAATATACTTATAACTTTGAGATTTGTCAAGGATAAAATGAAAAAATAAAAAGGTAGGCAGGTCTTTCACCATCTACTACCTACCTCAGTATACAATTAAATAGTCTTCCATACGACTAAGTGATTAAGTAGCCTCAACTTACACGAGAACCAGAAGAAATATTTTTATCTGGGACAAGAAGAACTACTTTATCCCCTTCTGTGGCTGCAAGTAGCATACTGTCAGAACATTCTCCTTTGATAATTCGAGGCTCAAGATTAGTTAAAACTACTACTTTCTTCCCTATAAGCTCTTGTGGTGAATAATGAGGTGCTATCCCGGCTATAATTTGTTTTTCTTCATTACCAATTAAAATTCTAAGTTTTAATAGTTTATCGGTCCCATCAATTTTAAGCGCTTCTTTTATTTCAGCTACCCGGATATCCAATTTTTTAAAGTCTTCAAGACTAACGATTATAGATTCCTTGTCTAAAGGTTTTCCTAACTTTCTTTTTTCTACTTCTATTCTCTCTTTTTCTATTTTCTTAAACAATATCTTTAATTTACCAATCTCCTTACCTTTTGGTATTTTAAGCCTACCTACTTCATCCCATTTACTCTTTTTTATACCGAGCGTCTCTCTTATACTCCTTGCTGTAAATGGCAAAAATGGGTTAAGTATAGTGCCAAGGTTTGCGATAAGTGTAGTACATACATAAATGATAGTAGGTGTTCTTTCCGTCTTTTTCCATGGTTTATTGTAATCAAAATATTTATTACCATCCTTCACAAGATTCATTATCTCCTTCATTCCTTTTTTAAATTCAAATTTTTCAATTAAAGCTCCTACATTATCACGTGCAAGCTCTATTTTTTTAAGTAGCTCCATATCTTCTAAAGTATACTGTCCCGGACGAGGAATTTTTCTCCCAAAATGTTGAGTAACAAAACTTAATGTCCGATTAACAAAGTTCCCAAGTATATCTGATAGCTCACTGTTATTTTTAGCTAAAAAATCATTCCATACAAAATCTACATCCCCTCTCTCAGGAGCATTGACAGTGAGTATATATCTTAGGGGGTCTGGATCAAAATTTTTAAGGTAATCTGGTAGCCAAATTGCCCAGTTTCTTGAAGTAGATATTTTTTTACCTTCTATATTTAGAAATTCGTTTGCAGGTATTTGTGATGGTAGGACAAAATCTCCATGTGCCATAAGCATAGCAGGCCATACAATAGCATGAAATACAATGTTATCCTTACCTATGAAGTGGATAAGTTCGGTATCTTGAGATAACCAGTAATCTTTCCATCGTTCCTTGTCCCATTCTATAGTAGAAGATATATATCCAATTAGAGCTTCAAACCAAACATATATAACCTTACCTTTAGCTTGTGGTAGTGGGACAGGAATCCCCCAATCAATATCTCTGGTTACAGGTCTTGGTTCCAGTCCATCTTTTAACCACGATTTAACAAATGAGATTACATTTTCCTTCCACGCTTGCTTACTTTTAAGCCAGCTTTCAAACTCTAACTGTAATAGGTCTAATCTTAGAAACCAGTGCTTAGTTACCCGTTTTATAGGTGTATCACTACATATCTGGCATTTTGGTTCTTTAAGCATTGTTGGTTCAAGCCATCTTCCACAATGCTCACATTGGTCGCCACGTGCACCTTTATAATTACAATATGGACATATACCTTCAACAAATCGCTCCGGTAGGAAACGTTTGCAGTTGTTGCAATATAATTGCTCGGAGTCCTTTGGGGTAAGGTAGCCTTTTCTATAGAGTTTTAGAAAGAAATTTTGTGCTGTTTTGTGATGTAATGGGCTTGAAGTTCTTGAAAAATTATCGTATTTTATTCCAAAATTATCGAGACTTTCTTTAATATTTAAGTAGTACTTATTTACAATTTGCTCCGGGGTAGTCTTCTCTTGAAGTGCTTTCATAGTGATAAGAACACCATGCTCATCTGTTCCGCATATGTGAATTATATCTCTACCCTTAAGTTTTTGATATCTCACATATATGTCTGCTGGTAGGTAGCAGCCTGCGAGGTGTCCTATATGTATAGGACCATTTGCATAAGGGAGAGCAGATGTTACAAGAATACGCTTCATTTATCTTCTTTCTCTATTTCTTCGTAAAGTTTTCTCTCATAAGCAAGACAGCACATTAATCTTCCGCAAACTCCTGTTAACTTTGAAGTACCACAAGATAGATGCTGTAGTCTTATAAAGTCAAGAGTAATAGACTCAAATTCAGTAAGGAAGGCACTGCAACATACTGGTCTTCCACATATTCCGTAAGCATTAAAGCGTTTTGCATAGTCTCTAGCACCAATCTGACGCAGTTCTATTCTACTCTTACACACTTTGGCAATTTCTTTCATAAATGATTTGAGATCAATTTTCTTCTCACTGAGAAAATCTACCCGTATCAAACTCCTATCAAATTGGATATGAACAGTTACCACTTTTATTGGAATTTCAAGCTCTTTTGCTTTCTCTTCACAGAGATTGTAGATTCTTAACTCGTCTACTTTAATCCTCTTGTATTCCTCAATATCGTCCGGGGTTGCTTTCTGTATTATTTGAGTTGAACTCTCACCTGAATCAAGCAGTTTAGCTATTCTGCCTATTTCTTTTCCTCTTTTGGCTTTAAAAATGACAAAGTCACCAGGTTTAAGTTCTAACTCATATGGATAGAAAGAAAACTCCCTTTCCCCATCTTCAAATTCTACTTCACAAATCATGGCAATTCTTTCGCCAGCCTGTATAAGACAAGTTTTTTATCTACATTTTGTTTTAATGCATAAAATATCTCATTACATACAACTATTGCTTTTAGTGTTTCTTCAATTGAAACATCTCTATTAAGTCCGAGGTCATTATTTTTAATTAACTTATGAATACCAAGCTTTTTAAAAAGTGAGTCCATATATAGCTCTTGAGTAAAAAGTAAGAGCTCTGTCTCATCTAACAGCTCTATCTTTCCTATCTCTTGCATTCTGAGAGGCTGTGGTGTATTAAGAAATTCAATAAGATTATTTCGTAACTCATTTTCTTCTGTCTCCAGTAGTCTTAGTGCTCGTTTAATACTCCCATTGGCAAGTTGTGAAGCAGATTTAATTGAGATTTTGCTCTCTATAGCTTTACTGCATTTTAAAAAATTCTCAATTTCATAGGAGCTAAGCCTACCAAATTTTACTTCTTGGCATCTTGACCTAATTGTAGGGAAAATGAACTCTTTTTTTGAAGTAGTAAGTATGAAAACAGTTGAACAAGGCGGTTCTTCCAATAGTTTTAGGAATGAGTTAGCTGCCTCTTCAGTAAGGGTATCAGCTTCCTTTATTATTGTGACCCTAAATTTAAGCCAGATAGAACGATAGGAATACCTTTCTTTAATGTTCTTTATTTGTTCAATAAGAATATTTCCCTTCTCTCCGGGTGTTATTAGTTCAAAATCTGGATTCCTGTTACTTTCTATCTCTTTACAGGTTGTACACCTATCACATGAATCGTGTTTACCTTGCTCACAATTTAATGCTTTTGCAAATGTTATAGCCGTTGATGTTTTGCCAATACCATCTGGTCCATAAAAGAGGTAAGCGTTGGCAATTCTTTGATTCCTTAGGTGTGAACTTAAGATTTTTTTTGCTATTTCCTGGCCTATGATATCATTAAATGACATTTTATCTTAGCCATACCATAGGGTCGACTGCCTTTCCACTCTCTCTCACTTCAAAATGCAGTCTCGGCTCTTCTAATAAACCTGTAGTCCCTACTTTTCCTATTACTTCACCTTTTTTGACTTTATCTCCCTTTGTTACTAAAATTTCAGAAAGGTGTGCATATAGAGTGTGAAATCCATTTTTGTGGTCAAGTAAAACAATTTTACCATAGCCAAGGAATATCCCTTCATAGGCTACCTCTCCATCTGCCACTGCCACAACAGGTGTCCCATATTCTGCTTTTATATCAATCCCATTATTTACAAGTTTTGTGCCAAGTTCAGGGTCTATCACTGTTCCAAACCAGCTTACTACCTCTCCTCTGACAGGCCATATCATTGGACCAAATTTTTTTACAGGGTATTTTTCAAGTCTAGCAATAAGTGCCTCCAAATAGGAGCGTGATTTTTCAAGTTCTTCCACAAGTCTTGCTTTATTTGATTTCTCTTTCCTCACCTCTTTAAGTATAAGTGATTTCATTTCACGTTGACGAGAGCTTTTTACCTTTTCGCTTTCCTCATCCTTCCTTATTTTTGATAGCTTTATAGACTTTTCTCTTTCCATTTCTTCTTTAGTGAATAAATTATTACTTAATTCTTTAAGCTCGTTACATCTGGTTGCATCTTTTTTAAAAAATTCTTGTACATAAAAGAAAATTTGCTCTCCAGTGTAAGAGATTGGCGGAATAAAATTTGGTATCTGAGATTGGTACATAAGCGTAATATGCTCCTTAAAAAGGTGTTTTTGATGCTCCAGCTGGGTATCTGTTTTTTTCCTACTAACTCTTAGATTAGCGATTGATTCTTTCAATCTCTGCTCTTGAATCTTTAACTCCTTGATTTTCTTTTCTGATAATGAGATTTGATAATCTATATCACGTAATTGAGCGAGGATGGCCTTTTCTTTCTCTCTTATTTCTTCAACTTCTTTTTTTGTAACATTAAGCTTTTCTTTCACATCCTGTAATTTCTTCTTGTAATCCTCAGCCCAGAGTAAAAGTGGAATAGCTAATATAATAAAGAGTTTGCGCATTTCAAATTAGATAATATCAGAAACTTGATAGAATGTCAAGGTTATTCTCCACTTTACTACTTTCCTACTTCATAGACTCTATGTACTGAAGGAGAGTATTATTCATTAGTATGATATTTAACTTAAAAGTAAACATTTTAAAACATTTTAAAAAAATTTTCTGTTACTGTTAAGGTAGAATGTCCTCTTTATTGTTCAGCAAGAATGTCCTCATA
>JASEGA010000028.1 GCA_030018315.1 bacterium
TGTAATTCTGTGGGATTTAGCAGAAATAGGAAGTGTAAACTTAATTATTCAACAAAGCAAATTTTTCTTGACACTCTTTTGGAATTGGGTTAAAGTTTTTATATGATTATCTTATTTTTGCTTTTTGGACTTTTTGACGCAAAGATTTCGCCAAGCCTACAGTATTGGATTAAAACTAATCCACCCGAAACCAAAGTAAAGGTATGGGTCTATTTCACAGATAAAGGCTTTTCTACTCAATCAGAGTACGATATGGCAATATCTGAGTTAAAGAGTAAACTAACTCCCGGTGCTATAAAAAGGCGGCTTAATGTTAGAAGTGCTGATAACCTTGTAGACTTAAGCGATTTACCAGTCGCCGAAAGATATGTTAACAGCATCTCAAAGCTTGGTGCTACTCCACTTTACTCATCTAAGTATCTAAATGCGACAAGCTTTCTTGTCCCTGTAAAACTGATTCAGGAAATTGCAAGTTTTCCATATGTGTTGAAAATAGATAAAATAAGAACACTTAAAACAACTATTTCACAGCCAGTAATGAAGACAGAAAAAGGTATAGGCTATGGCGAATCCGGCAGTGCCCTTAAGCAAATAGGGGTGGCTGATGCGCACTCTTCTGGTTTCATTGGCTCTGGAGTTCTTATCGGTATCTTAGATACAGGGTTTGAGAGAAAAAAGAATCCTGCTTTTAAGTATACAAACATAATTAGGGAATGGGACTTCATAAATAATGACAACTGCACAGGATATGACCCAACAAATGATACTATAGGAACAGATTGGGACCAGATAAACCACGGGACTGGTATGCTTTGTTTATTAGGTGCTGCCTGGCCAGATAATTACATAGGGGCAGCATTTGGGTCAGACTTTGTGCTTGCAAAGACAGAGTGGTTACGTAACCCTGGTAGCCCATACGCAGATGTAATAACTGAGGAAGACTGGTGGATAGCGGGTGTGGAATGGATTGTAAGTATCGCTGATACAGTTGCTAATGACAGTGCCTGTATAATATCAAATTCACTTGGCTATAAGTTTTGGGCAGATGAACCGGATAGTAATTATAGTTACGATATGCTTAATGGACATACAACTCCTATAAGTAGGGTAGCAAGCTCACTTGCGAGTAAGGGAGTTTTGCTTGTGACTGCTATGGGAAACCGTAAAGACCAATCTGCTTCACCGGATACCTGTATAGTGGCACCTGCAGATGCTGACTCTATCATAGCAGTTGGGGGAGTAGACTCACTCGGAAACTGGGTAGAGTGGGAGAAAGTTGGTAATGTAAATTATGGCGGAAGTGTGATAGGGCCAAGAGTAGATGGCACACTAAAGCCAGAAGTCTGCGGTCCATGGCTTGGTAACTATGTTGTTTATGATGATACTACATCTTATCATTATCAAAGTCACGGCACCTCTTGTGCAACTGCCCTTGTAGCAGGTGCATGTGCTCTCGTATGCGAAGCTCACCCAAGCTGGTCACCAATGAAGGTGAGGGAGGCTATTTGTAATACGGCGAGTAGAGCAAGCTCACCAAATGATACTCTTGGTTACGGGATAATGAATGCAAATAAAGCAATTGGGGTTCCAGATGTTATAAGACCGCGATTTGTTAAGGATGAACTATTACCACCTTATCCAAATCCATTTAGACCTGGTGTAGGGAATAAACTTTACCTTCCATACCAGCTAATTTACAACAGTTATGTACGCATCCGAGTATATACACTATCTGGTAGACTTGTCTTTAAAAAAGAAATTGATGAACAGGGGATGGGACGACATTGGGTGGAATGGAATGGTAAAGAAGGTGATAATTTCATTGGTAGCGGTATATACATTTGTGCATTAAAGACAGGTTACGGTAAAGATATAAAGAAGTTTGCAGTCGTAAGATAACTTTTAACTTTTAGTTTTGAATTTTAAATTTTTGATATTCCCCGGTAGCTCAACTGGTAGAGCGGCGGGCTGTGGGGAAGTGTGAATTCTGATGGGTGACAGAAGAACTTATGCTGAGCGCCGTAAATATTTGATACAGGCGGTTAAGAAAAGACGCCGTACACTACGGGAGAAAGCGGTAGGGTATAAAGGTAGAGAATGCAGTATTTGCGGTTACAGTAAGTGCATTGAAGCACTTGGAGTTTCACCATCCGGATAGCTCAAAGAAGGACTTTGAAATTTCAAAAAGAGGCTACACACGAAGTTGGGAGAAAGTAAAGGCAGAGATTGACAAGTGTGTGATTCTCTGTGCTAACTGTCATCGAGAAGTTCACGCTGGACTGCAGCTTCCCCGAGAAATCGGGGTTGAAAAATTGGGTGAATTCAAGGAAGCCTAAAGTCTGAGAGACTCTCAGAATATGGTAACCTTGAGCGAAGTCCCCTATGGGGAAACGTGCAGAGACTAGAGCGAAAGCTCGTACTCCAAATATATGTTGGAGGAAGCGCCCGACACCCTAATCCTACAGAATAGGAAAGGGTGAAGAGATAGTCCAGGTCTGATAGAAATATCAGGTTACCTGTAACCCGAAGGTTCGAGGTCCGAGTCCTCGCCGGGGAGTTTGAAGACGATTCACTGCGAAAAGGGTCTATTATTAAGCGGTAGCACAAAACGGATTCAAGAGTCTCTATCAGGGGTGAGGTTCAAAAACAAGAAGGCAAAATATATTGTGAGAGCGAGAGAACTTTTTCAGGAAATAAGAAAAGCTCTAAAAAGATATAAAGGTGATGAACTCCGGTTATGGCTTATTAGAAATATTTGTGGCTTAGATTATAAAGAGGCGAGCCATTTTTTGAGAAATATAGGACTCGGAGAGCAACTTGCTATTCTTGACAGGCATATCTTAAGAAATCTGAAAGCACTTGGGATTATTAAAAAAATACCAAGGGTACTTACAGGTGGGGAGTACATTAAGATATAAAGATAAATTAAAACTGTTTTCTAAAAGAGTCAATATCCCTATTTCTCATCTTGATTTATTATTTTGGGCAAAAGAAACGGGTGAAATTTTTAAGTAAATGCTGATTTTGCACTTTGTAGATATAAAAACAAAATTCATTTTTTATTGACAAACTTAAATTTTATAGTAATATAGAATAAAAAGGAGGGCAAAGTGAAAGTTAAGTATCTTGCACATGCAAGTTTTTTGTTTACTACAAGCGATGGTACAAGAATAATTACTGACCCGTATGAAACAGGTAGTTTTGGTGGTGAAGTCAGGTATAAGCCAATAAAGGAGGGGTGCGATATAGTCCTTATATCACATGAGCATGCAGACCATAATTATACTCGTGATATTCTAGGTAATCCGACTATAATAAGAAAGGTTGGTGAGTCCAAAGTACGTGGTATAACTTTTAAGGGAGTAGCTTCATACCATGATGAGACAAAGGGGTCGCAGAGGGGTAGAAATACTATTTTCGTATTTAGAGCCGATGGTATTACTTTTTGTCACATGGGGGACCTCGGTGAGTTACTCTCAGCTCAACAACTAAGCCAAATTGGTAAACCTGATGTTCTCTTTATACCTGTTGGAGGCATATTTACTATAGATGCAGATGGTGCAACACATGTTATGGAATCATTAAATCCAAAGCTTGTCATTCCTATGCATTACAAGACAACAAGTATAGGCTTCCCACTTGCATCAGTAGATGAGTTTATAAAGGGTAAAGCAGGGGTTAATAAGCTTGGCAGTTCAGAGGCTGAAATTGTGCTTCCTGATAAACAGGAAATTTTGGTATTCGCACCTGCATTGTTGTAGAGTACATAAAATTTGATTATGAGTTTAATTTACGCAATGGCACCTCCTGCTGGAGGTGAAAGGGGTGGTGCTGGAATTACAGCTATACTACCGCTTATCCTTATATTTGTGATATTTTACTTCCTACTCATTCTACCACAACGCCAACAGAGGAAGAAACATCAAGAAATGTTAAAAGGGTTAAATAAAGGAAATAAAGTAGTGACATCGGGTGGGATTCATGGGACTATAGTTAAAATAGACGAAGCTACTGTAGTCTTACAGGTGTCACAAAAAACTGAACTCGTTGTGGACAAATCAGTAATTGCGCGAGTAGTCTCATAGAGAGTACATATCTACTCTTCTGTCTTCAAAATCTGCTTTTCAGGTCACCTAATTAGATATAGCTTACCTGTTTTATTATATTTACCAGAATTTATATGATAGAAATAAACACCACTCCCAACTAACCTATCATATTTATCCCCACTATCCCATATTGCTGTATGCCAACCTGCGGATTGGTACTCATTGACAAGAGTTGTAATTTGTTGTCCTATAAGATTATAAATACTTATGCATACTTCCGTAGCCTTAGGAAGTTTATATCTAATCCTTGTCTCATAATTAAATGGATTAGGAGTGATAGAGGAGATAAGAATCTCATCTTGCAAGTATGTTCTCTCTTCAACCTCTGGAGGTATAGCATCAGAATACCAAACATCATTAAAGCAGAAGACAGAATCCCCTCCAAGCACCCACATTCTATTATTATACATAACTGAAGTATGACCCCACCTTTTTCTCCATGGAGCAGATTGTGTATCTCTTGTCCAACTCACACCATCTGGAGAATACCAGACATCGTTGTAATACTCAAATTGAGGGGGAGAAAAAAGAAAACCTCTCCCTCCAAGCACCCACATTTTGCTATCATACTCCACTAATGGGTTACTATTTCTAACAAAACCACCAAAATCAGCAGCTCGTGTCCAGTTCACTCCATTTGTAGAATACCAAACATCATACAGAACTGTACCATTGTCATTCCCACCAAGTATCCACATCTTGCCATCAAACACAGTTGCACTAAATAGGTCTCCACCTGTCCAATCAGCATTTGCAGTCGCCTGAAACCATGCTACCCCATCAGTAGACCACCAGACATCGTTTCTATTATATTGAGGTGGATTATTCAAATCTGTTCCCCCCATAACCCACATCTTCCCATTATATACAACTGATGCGTGATGGGCTCTTTGGCTCCATTCAGCACTTGGGGTAGCTTCTATCCAGGTCACTCCATCCATAGACCACCAGACATCATTCTTCATTTGCTTTGCCCAACCTTCACTTCCTCCTATTACCCACATCTTACCGTCGTACACAACTGATGTATGTCCTGACCTTGCTGACCATCCAGCAGCTGATGTAGCGTTATACCATCTTATCCCAAGCACTCTCGTTTCTCCTATCACGAGAGCCAAAATTACAATTAAAAATAATCTTTTCATATTTTATCTCCTAAATTTAATCTACTTTCCACAAAAGGTAAGAGAGAGGTTTTCTCTCTATATTTTCTACTTTATTACTTGACTTTTATATTTTAAAATAGCACCACTTTCTCAGAAATCTTTATCTTTCCAACCTTAAGAACTGCAAAGTATATCCCAGAAGGTATGCAACTACTTACACTCACTCTGTGACTCCCTTTCTCCAGATATCTATCAACCAAGTTTTTAACCACTCTACCAGCAATATCGTATAAGATAAGCTCAGTATAACCTGGCTCTGGGATTGAGAAAGTGATAGTTCTGTGTATACTGCTAAGGTTAAAATTTAGTTCTTCAGACCTCACACACTCAACTGATAAAGGCTCGTAACTACAGTAAATGCAGAGTTCTTTACTCGTGTAAAACTCCACCCCCATCGTGGAAGGCCAATTAGGGTAATTGTAACCCCCCTTTCCCTTGAGCATCTGGTCTGGAGCTCCATCGGCACAGGATATAGAGAGCTGTGTTGCCTGTTTATCTTGTTGCCATGTACATAACCAATACTCTGCTCCACCAGTTAAAGCTGGAGAACTGCTGATCGAAAATGTATACCACCCATCGTCATCTGTTAAATTATTGAAGGTTCTTTCCTCTGTGGCTACCACAAGATTTAGGTTTGCATCATATATGGCACATTGGGCATTTATATCTATATAGTCTCCAGTAATTACGAAGAATGCTGTAAGGCTTTGTGGTGTACAATTTTCAGGACAAGTAAACTTGCAGCCCAGGATTGAGCCGACGAAGAGTATCTGAGAGGTTCCTGGGGTTTGACGCCCAAAAGTCCCAGCTGAAGAACTACCGGTATGCCAAATAAATGTTATTGCCATTAATGTTAATAAAACTTCTTTTTTCATCTTTCCCTTCTATTCAACATTTTCAGTTAAATTCGACCCTCTTTCAAAAGACCTGCTTGCTGCAGGGATGTGAGAGAGTGCGTCTCTCTTTCACCTTCTACTTTTTCAGCAATATAAGCTTCCTTGTAAAACTTTTTCCATCACTTGTAGTCAATTTACAGAAATAGATACCCCCTGCTACCTTATCTCCTTTACCATCCCTGCCATTCCAACTTATTGTATGCCAGCCAGCAAGCTGGTGCTCATTGACAATAGTTGCTACCTTTTGACCTAATAAGTTGTAAATGTTCACGCTGACTTTTGTATTTATTGGGAGTGCATATCTAATACTTGTATAATCACTAAATGGATTGGGTGTATTTTGTAATAATAGAACAGAGAGCTCTTGTGAGCTAACTTGCTCCTCTACTTGCTGTGGCGGTCCTGTCTTATTCAATGCATATATTTTAAAAGCACCCCCATATACTACTTCAGCTTTACCATCTCCATTTACATCACCAATTGCAGCCGTAGTGTTTGCACCACCGATAATAAGTAAGTCTTCATGCCTCCATAGGAGAGAACCATTCTCTCCATTCCATGCAAACGCCCGGGCAGTACAATCGACAAATACTACTTCAAGCTTATTATCACCATCTATGTCACCAAGTGCATATCCACCAGAAACAGAGCCCCATGTCGATGCTGTCCATAGTTCACTACCATCTTCACCATTTATTGCATACAAGCGGTCTGAATAGCCACCAGCTACTACTTCGGGCTTGTCATCTTTATCTATGTCACCAATAGCAGGTGAAGCGTAGGCGGGGCCACCAGTTTTGTATGACCATAGTTTACTACCATTCTCCCCGTTTAACGCATATATTAGAGAATCGTATGAGCCAATGACTACTTCAAGTGTGTCATCTTTATCTATATCACCAAGTGCAGGTGAAGAACAGACATAGCTATTTGTCTTATATGACCATAGTTTACTACCATTCTCCCCATTTAATGCATATACTGTAAAATCATCCCATGCACCAAAAACTACTTCAAGCTTTGTATCACTATCTATGTCGCCAAGTGCAGGTGAAGAGTATACATAGCTACTTGTTGTGTATGACCATAGTTTACTGCCATCCTCCCCATTTAATGCATATACTTTACCATTAGATGAGCCAACTACTACCTCAAGCTTACCATCTCCATCTATATCGCCAAGTGCACAACCACAAGTAACATAACCTCCTATACTGCGTGACCAAAGTTGTTTTACTTGATGAGTATTCATATCACCTTTTAGTGGAGATACTCCTGTATGAGCTGAGTCATGCTGAAAACATGCCCAATCTATACGGCAGCCACCTGTAGACATAGCAAAATCTACTCTTAAGCTATCGCTATTGACAGTGACATCGCAGTGTTTTGGAGTATGATTATAAGATAGGACATGGAATTTGTAAGTAAAGTAAGGGAGGGTAACAGCATAATTCCCGTTATCATCAGTAGCCACGGTATTGTAGAGCTCAGAATTATCTGCACGACATATTCTAATATCCGCATTACTCAAATAAGCTCCAGTTACTGAATCAGTGACTACTCCATAAACTACGCCAGTAGGAAGAGGCTGTAGTTTTATATAAAGGGTGTTCACGCCATGTTTAACAAGCTTAGTAGTGGAATAATGAAAATAGCCAAATTTACTTGCGTAGATATCGTATTCGTTTACTTGAATTAAGTTGTAACTTGACCAGTTGCCACTCGCATCAGCTGTATCTATAAAGATTGGAGTAGCAACTAACGTATCTACACCTTTTTCATAACCTTTTATTATTGCCCCTAAAATTCCATTATTAGTAATTGAGTGGGTCACAGTGCCAGCTAATGAGCCAAAAACTTTCAGTACAGGAAAAGATTTTGTGTACACCTTATAACCAGATTTTGCAATGTAGCCATATATTGAACCAAAACTGGTTGGCACTACACTTAAATCTATTGATGTTCCATCAGTATAGGCTGAAGTGTCAATCCCGCATCCTTTGGCAAAGATTGTAAATCCGGAGTTTAAACTTGTACCAGTTAGAATTCCTTCGTATCCTGTAGTTAAGGTATCTGTAAGCCCTATAAGTGAAGATTGAGCTAAAATATTAGGAGAATTTAGGTCATTAGCCTCCGTTACCCAGATTGAATCCGTAAAGCAATCCCCTCTGCCAATGGAGCCAGTACATTTCAAGACTTCCCCATATGGGGCGTTGACATTAATTGTACATACACCAGCTGCATTTGTTGTATCACACTTTGACACTCCGAGGCCTGCAATTTTAACCTCAACATTAGAAAACCCATATACCGTGATTTCAACATCAGTTGGATTATTAACTTGAATAGTATCGGGCTCGATACTTACAGTTGCCCCTAAAGAGACTGTTGCATATCCCTCGTAAGGTAAGAAATTACGTGCTGTAGCAGTTATCCATAAGGCTCCGGAGGTAGGTATGTTAATATTAAAAGTTACACTACCAGCTGAATTAGTTGTCCCAGTAGTATATATTTCGCTCCCTTTCATCAAGCAGACACTGGCATTAGAAACAGGATACCCACAATTGGAACAGGTTACCTCAAATGAGTGTAGACCAACAAAAATTGTTGATGGATGATTCACAGTTAACTCTTTTGGCTCATCTGTCCACATTGGCAGTTCTGGGTCACCAAATAGGTTAAGTTCATACACGCAGTACCTAAAATATGCATCTGACTGAGCATTAGTCACATATGCATCCTTAGATGCGGCATGAGCTTCACCTAAATGGTATAAATTGGCGTTAAACAATTTCTTATAAAACTCTAAATCCATAAGCTCTGATGCATACATATCTGGAGGCCGGCCAAACCCATACCTTGAATTCATAATAGAGGCAACAGCACCACCATTTTGCTTATTTATTAAGTGCTCAGCAAAACAATCACCACCAGCTACCTCATCTACTGCACCTGAAAAGCAGGCAATAGAATTGTGAACCCCAATCTTGTTCCCATTGTTAAGATTATTAACATCAGCCGAATTCAGGATAACCTGAGCCCATGCAGTATAGACCCCATATTCGTTACCATGAGCTGAATAGTGGGTAAACCCAAATCCAGCATTAATTGAATCTATTACCTCTTGCTCGCTCAGTGTCCCATTTGATTCATATAGTTTTGCATCCTCCCAGTCCGTGGGTGTGACATTTGCTATTGCATCGTTCACTATATCACCCCAATAGGCATACGGGGGAAATAAAAGGACTGCAGGTAATAAGATTTTCTTCTCATATCCAGTGGGTGGATTACACTCATAAGTCAGTACTTTATTCACAAAGTTTTGAACCTGTGTTAAATTACTCACAGGAGCGCGACCAACAAAGACATCTGAATACATATTCACCCCATCGCCTGTTTCCCCATAAATCCCATTACCGTTGCCATCCCAGGTACCATCCAAATCAGAGTAATATAGGTCACAAGGTATAGTATCCTCATCTGAATAATAACCATAGGGCAGATCCAAACAGAAGGCGTCTCTCCTAGGCACAATTTCTTGGCTGTTTTCAAAGTCACACTGACCACCAAGTAAAAAGTATTGTGTCCCCCAGTTGCTCCGTGCATCAGAGATAAACTTTCTTATTTTTGCTGGGTTATCTATTCCTGGACAAGAATTATATATCGAATCGAGGCACACAACTTTTGCACGCACTCCCTTCTTTGTTTTCCAGTCAGCGAGTCGCTGGAATTCAGATAAGAAGCTACTGCTTGTTATTATGCAATATCTAATTTCATTTTGCTTCTCTAATAAGGGTGGGGCATACATATCTAAGAGTTCAGTGTTTACGATTAACTCCCTAACTGTAGGCTCAATGGACTCCTTCTGAAATTTTGTTATCCCAGTTGCTGTATGTGTATCTTCATACTTTAACTTCAAAGTAATATGTGAAAAGAAAGTCAGGCTCTTTTCATACGGAATGTACTGAACTGGATAGATAAGTAGCTCAGCAATTTTATAGCCACCTTTTTCACCTGTGCCAACAAGTTTTACAAGCTCTCCCGGATAAGATGCAGATGAACTGTAAACCGTTGAATCAGGTAATGTAAAAGGTACTTCTCTATCAACTGAAATTGGCCTCGGCGGCTGAGTTGGACAGATATTATACTCTCCTGGAAGTTTATCTTTACGACAAGAAATAACTTTTACTTGAGTTGCAGTCGCTCCCTGTGGGATAAGAATTCTTGCCTGATAACAAGGAAGCATAGGAGCTCCAAGCTCATTAGTATACACAGCATCCTTAAGTGAGACAACATCATATTCTTTAAACCTACTGAATGAAAGGTCAACTTTCCTAAAATTAATTTCTTCTATTAACTCTCTACTCCATAAAAGAAGCGGAAAGCTAATAAGGAACGTACCCAATAAACTTGTCACTCTCTTATTCATATTTTCTCATATTTTCAATGCTTATATTATTATAAATAAACGCGAATAATATATTTGTCAAGTGGAAAAACTTGATTTTTAATATTAAGTGCAGTAAATTTGTTTTTGTGCATGCTAAAATTATAACCTTGCTTTTAGCTATGGCTCCTATATCTGAATTAAGGGGTGCAATCCCTTACGCTTTGAGTCAAGGTATGGGCTATGTAGAGGCATATATCTTCTCTATAATTGGCAACTTGATACCTGCGATACCTTTACTCTTACTTCTCGGTCCTATTTCTGAATTCTTAAGAAGATTTAAACCATTTGAAAATTTCTTTACTTGGTGGTTCGGCTATACTTTACGACGCTCTAAATTAGTAGAGAGATACGAGTGCATAGGATTGACTTTGTTTGTTGCAATCCCACTCCCAATAACTGGAGCCTGGACTGGCAGCGTAGCTGCATTCCTTTTAGGGATTAAGTTTAAGTTTGCCTTTCCCTCTATTGTATTAGGTGTACTTTTAGCCGGGATAATTGTTAGCTTTGTATGTTTTGGTGCAGTCAATATACCAGTGTTTATACGAGGCTAACAATGTCAAGTCACCGGGGCCAACCAACGAGTTTGTAGGAGTTTGATTAATCAAACCCCTACCGGTAGCTATAAATTTTGCAAAATAAATGCTAGCCGAAAATTCTTTAGCATTCAAGCCTCCATTATATGTAGTATCTTTCTATATAAAATCGTCAATAAAACGAAACAGATTTAACGGACTCAGCAGACTTATTTCCTATCTCTTAAAAGCCGTAGTTGGCGGTTTACGAGGCTTACCTCTCTTTATTCGGCGTGGTTTCCTTTTAGTTTTCCTTTTACCCATAAAATACCTTACTTATCATAAAATTTTTCTGATGCAAGCACTCCACCAATACCCCAATTCTCCTTAGACTGCTCATTGATGATGATATGAACAGCATCCTTGGGGCAGTCTATAGTAGCTGCTACACTATCTGTGATTTCCTTTACAAGCCTGCGTTTCTGCTCAACTGTCCTCCCCTTCCATAAATTGACTGTTATTACTGGCATAATACCTCCTGTTTTAAGTGTCATTAAGCATTTTGCCTAATCTGTCCATATTTTCAGAGTCCGGATAGCATTCCAACAAAGAGTATTATATACTGGACAAAACATCAATGTCAAGTTTTCGTATTCAAAAAATATATTGCATTGTTAAAGATTGGTTGTATAATTAAATTATGGAGATGAGACCTCATCATGAAGCTAAGTACTGGAAGAAAGTTAAAGACGACTCTACTCAATGTCTCATTTGTCCTCATAAGTGTACAATTGCTACTGGAAAAGTTGGTATATGTAGGGGCAGAAAAAATGTGGGTGGTATCTTATATGCTATAAACTATGGGGAATGCGCATCTTTAGCTGTTGACCCTATTGAGAAGAAGCCACTTTATCATTTCTATCCGGGTAGTTCAATTTTGTCTACTGCGCCTAACTCATGCAATTTCAAGTGCCCATTTTGCCAGAATGCGGAGATTTCGCAACTTAATGCTCGTACAACATATGTTGCACCTGAGAGCCTTGTTAGGCTTGCAATAAAGAATGAATCTTTTGGTATTGCTTATACTTATACAGAACCACTCACCTGGTATGAATACTTGATAGATGCAGGTAAGATTGCACATAAACATGGACTTAAGAATGTACTTGTAACAAATGGTATGATAAACGAAGAGCCGTTACTTGAACTCCTGCCATATGTAGACGCCGCAAATATTGACCTTAAATCAATGGATGATGACTTTTATAAAAATGTGCTAAAAGGCGACCTGACTACAGTATTAAATACAATAAAAATTAGCAAAAAGCGTATCCACATTGAGCTGACAAACCTTGTCATACCCGGCTACAACGACTCTAATGAGCTAATCTCAAAGCTTATAGATTTTGTTGTTAGTATAGGAGTTGATACACCTTTACACTTTTCAAGATACTTCCCACATTATAAGTTTAGTGCACCACCTACACCAGTTGATACACTAGAATCTACATGGAAGCTGGCAAAGGAGAAGTTAAACTATGTATATGTAGGCAATGTCGAGATTCCAGGTGCATCTGATACCTACTGCCCTGAGTGTAATAACTTATTAGTCAGTCGGTCGTATTTCTATGCTAATATAACTGGAATAAAAGACGGTAAATGTGAGAAATGTGGCAGAAAAGTAGATTTCGTGCTTTCCTAAGGTACCTTACACTTGGCGATAGGATACTAATTATTTGCTTGTTTTTAGCTTCTATAGGCTCAGGAATTAAGATAAAATCGCTACATAGTAAACCGAGTTATTGTATAATATCTGTAAATGGTAAAGATGTGTATAAACTATCACTATTTGAGTCTCGAAAGGTAACTGTAACTGGACCGCTTGGCGAGTCAATCATAGAGATAGCAAATGGTAGTGTAAGGATGATTGCCTCACCCTGCCCTTTGAAAGTGTGCGTACATCAAGGCTTTATTCACAATTCAGACGATGTTATAATTTGTATTCCTAATCAAGTTATGATAAGAATGACGGGTGAAAAAGAAACGGATAGTGTAACTTGGTAAATAACTCCGGATTTAGAGCCAATTTTTGTTCTTTAGTAGTGACCTAATAATGCCTTTTGTTTAGCTATATTTTTACAAATCTTAAATATAAAAAGACCAATCAAAAAATAGATACTACCATTTAATATAAGGAAAATCAAATCTATGCTCAGCAATTGGATAATAGATAATTTATCTACCATTATTTTGCCTATAAGTCTAGTCCCAAGTGATAAGGGTAAAATTTTCAGTACCTGAATTTCATAACAAGGGGCAGCTATAAAGCCGACAAAAGCAAATTGTAATACTTGAAACAATGCCTGGATTTGCTTAAATACAAGACCTAAACCGCCACAAAAAATTAAAGGTTCTCTTTAGGGGTTAACCTCCAAAATATATATTACGATTACCTTCAAGTACTGCACTTACTTTTGACATACAAAATTTAACATCTCTAAGTACATTTACATTGTCAATAAATATACTTCCACTTGTAGGAGTCACCAAGCCACAAATACACTTTATTGTTGTAGTTTTACCTGCACCATTAGGGCCTAAAATACCGAGTATTTCGCCTTCATTTATAGAAAAACTTATAGTATCTACGGCAATAACTGGATTATTCTTTTGTTTGTATATTTTAACTAATTTATCTACTTTTAACATTTCTTTCATTTTTTACTAAATCCTAACACTTATATTAAATGAAAGTGGATTTATTGTAAATGTTTGATTTATCCCAAATGACCAGTTTTCAATTTTTGTTGCATCTAAAGGGTAAGCGTAGTCTATACGCAGGACTGGACATAAGAAGCGGGGGAATGTAAACCTCACACCTAAACCAACTGACTTTACTATTTTCTGGTCAAAATAGCCGCCGATGTCTAAAAATAAAACTGGCCCAAATACAAAGCTGGGAGTGTTGATTAAAATTATCCTGTCCTCCATGTTTACAAGTAACTCTTTTTCGCCTCCAAGTTCATTTGCCGGATAACCTCTTAACCCATTTGAGCCACCTAACCTGTAAGGAGAAGGGGGCTCGTAATTTTTTATATAACACAAACGGAGTCGGACAGCTAAAGTTTGGTTTAATGGTAGCTTATAAAAAGATTTTAACTCATTTGTTACGACTGTATTTAATAAGGAATCACGTGTCAAATCTGACGAGAAACTTAGCGCATCCTTAAAAATTAAGCCCAGTATTTTATATGTATAAGAGAGACTTGTACTTAATTCTAATTCATCTCGTTTTGACCCTAAAGCCTTATTGTGCGGCTCTAATTCAAAATTAAAGTAATGACCTAATCTTATATCTTCAGTCCTACCAAGTTCGTCAATGAATCTTTGTTTCATATAATTTTCTTTATATAGCGAAACATGACCAAATATACCAATAGTTTTTCTATAAATAAGCGAATCCTTCAACATACTGGGAGCATCAGGATAATCTACTTTAGAGGCAGATACACCAAAGCTGACATCCTTTTTGGATAGTAAACCAAATGAACGAGTGAGATTAAAACTTGCACCCTTCGATTCACCATAATATTTAATAGGTTCAGCATTATACCAGAATGAAGCTGTGAAACCATAATTAAGACCAAAACTCATCGCCCATTTAACTTCTTTTGAATACAACGGCTGAGTCAGAGATAAATTTAATCCTCGGTAAAGTCCACCCCTCGGTGGATTAATGTTAATGGCTGAATTTAATCCTATTTGCCATCTTGTCCCAAATAATCTGGGTTCTGTAAACCAAAAGTTTGTAAGGTGTGATGTAAAATTCTCACGATACATTTTAGTGTAGAAGAAAAATAACCCTACATTTTGACCCATCCCCATAAAGTTAACATCTGTGAGTAAGCCACCAGCATAATAATAGCCACCGCCACCTGAAGGCGGTATTGGTACAGGATATATGTGCCATACTTCTTTCACTTTTACTATCAAATCTACCATTTTATTCACTGTATCACACTCTTCCACTATTTCAGTATCCTGAAAATATCCTAATTTGCGTAGGTTACGCTCACTTTCTTCTATTTTAAGGCTATCATAACTTTCGTTTTCTCTGAGTAACAACTCACGCTTTATCACAAACTCTTTTGTCCAGTGATTACCGCTAACTGTGATTTTACCTATTTTGTAGTTACCTGTTGTATTTATGAATATGAATATAATAAATAATAAATTAAACATTGTTCCCCAATCCAAAAATTGATATTAAATGATTGGATTTGACAGTGTTGGGACTTCATAGATTAATCAAGTAGAGTATACACCCATTGACTTAAATTTTTCAATCCTATTTTTTACAAGTATCTCTATAGGCATAGAAGATAGGTGGTTAAGATTATCTAATATTGTTTGTTTCAATATAGCTGCGCTTTGCTCAGGATTTCTGTGAACACCGCCTTCTGGTTCCTTTACAATTCCATCTATTACTTTTAGTTCTAACAAGTCTTGTGCAGTTATATGTAGTGCTTCTGCGGCTTCTGGTGCCTTCTTTGCATCTCGCCATAAGATTGAGGCACAGCCTTCAGGCGATATCACAGAATAAAATGCATACTCTTGCATTAACACTATGTCACCTACCCCAATCCCAAGTGCACCACCTGAGCCGCCTTCTCCTGTTATTATTACAATTATAGGTACCCTTATAGTAGACATCGCTTTTATATTTTGAGCTATAGCTTGAGCCTGTCCGCGCTCTTCAGCCCCTATACCCGGATAGGCACCGGGTGTATCTATTAAGCTAACAATTGGCTTGCCAAATTTTTCACCTAACTTCATAACTCTCAGTGCTTTTCTATAGCCTTCAGGGTGTGCCATTCCAAAGTTACGATAAAGTTTATCTTTAGTTGTTCTCCCTTTTTCGTGGCCCACAATGACAACTGATTTGCCATCAAGCTTACCTATTCCTGCAACAATAGCAGGGTCATCTCTAAAGCAGCCATCGCCATGCAACTCTAAGAACTCATTTACCATTAGTTTAATATAATCCATAGTATAGAGCCTATCTGGGTGGCGTGCAAGTTGAACTCGCTGCCAGGGAGTTAGGTTTGAGAACACTTCTTTTCTCATTTTTGAGACTTTTGCTTCAAGGCGCTTAATCTCATCCTTTAAGTCAAGTCGCTCCTCTGATGCAAGTATATGCAACTCATCAATCTTATGCTCAATTTCAGCTATAGGACGCTCAAAGTCAAGTAAATACATAACTACTTAGTTATTGTTAAGATATGAGCTACGCCAAGTCCTAATCCATACGGCTTAAATGCGTAATCAAGTGAGAGACCGCTCCAGTTGACTCCAAATCCAGCTGAGATAGACTCTGACTTATACTCGGATCTTATACTATATCCGGCTCTTAACTCAAAGTTAGGACTAATCTTGTACTCAATACCAAGCCCTCCTCTTAGTATAGTATCTTTGTATTTATTAGTTCCAATTGATATTAACAATTTATTCCAATTATAGCTTACACCTAATTTCCACGCAAATGGAGTCTTAAACTTTTTATTCTCAAACTTAATCTTTGGTCCTAAATTACTTAGTGTGCCTGCAACCCATACTCCCGGATACGGATTATAAGATGCACCTAAATCAATAAGCCAGCCTAACGCTGAGTAAATATATATCTGCTCATAAATTCCCTTTAATGACCAACCCATGTTAAAATCTTTACCAAAACTTCTCGCATAAGAACCAATTAACATAAAATCATATGCACTGAATTCACCCAAAGAGTCTTGCAATTCGCTCCTGAGCTCTATCTCATTAACACATAACCCACTAACTGCTATCCCATAGGCATTGTAGCCTCTTTTATTTGATACCCCAAAAAACTCATTCCTCATTTCCATAAAGTGCTGTGTATGTGTAAAACTAACCCGCAACCCATCACTCCTAACAATACCTGTTGGATTCCACCACATAGCAGTCGGGTCTGAGACTACACTCAGGTATCCGTCACCAATGGCTACTCCACGCGCACCCTGACTTATCTTAAGCCAGGAGAGACCAACCTTGTCCTCTTTTTGGTTACAGAAGTCTGATATCTTATCCCGCCAGCTACCAAAACTAGAAATAGCAAGTAATAAAAATACAGGAATCAAAAAAATTCTCATTTTAACTATACACATACTCCATCAAGATTAACTTATTTGCAAAGATGCACTTTACAGCTACAAGCTTTGAAAAATAAATACCAGATAGAAAACCTATAGCATCCCAATTTATACCATAATACCCGGGCTCAACCTCTTTGTCAACCAAAATCTTTACTAAAAATTTTAGATGCAAGTGCTTAAAAATTATTTGCTAATTAAGACATTTTATGATAAATTATTTTGTAAGGGATTATATTAAAGATGAAAGACTATTTGATTGTGAGAACAAAGATTACTCCCCCAAAGCTTGGTAAAAATATACTTAAACGGCAGAGGCTATTGAGATTACTTCGCGATAACCTTGACAAAAAGCTTATTTTAATTTCAGCAGATGCTGGCTATGGGAAGACGACACTGATTTTAGACTTGGCAGAAGAGATTGAGCGCCATAGGAGAGCATGGTATACCGTGGATAAAGTAGATGCTGACTTTATAGTCTTTATGTCTTACCTTGTAGAAAGTATTAGCAATGTCTATCCAAATTTTGGCAATAAAACAAAAATTGTTATTAAAAGTATAAAAGACTTATCTACTAATGTTGAGATGTTAGTGGGCACATTTATAAATGAACTTATAGATACTTTAAAGGATGAACTATTTGTATTTATAGATGACTACCATTTGATAGGTGAGTTAAAGCCGATAAATGATGCATTAAACTATCTTATTGAACACCAGCCTCAAAATCTGCATCTAATTATCTCAACTCGCACTTTACCTACTATTCAATTAACAAAATTGAGTGCAAAACAGGAGCTATTTATGCTTGAAAAGGAGGATATCCAATTTACGCATGAGGAAGTAAGAACCCTATTTAAGGATGTTTACCACATAGAAATTCAGGAAGAAAAATTAAATAAGATAGAAGAGTATGCTAGGGGCTGGATTACTGGACTCCAACTTGTTTCACAAGAATTAAGTTATAAAAAACCGAATGAAGTAATAGATGCATACTCAAGGATTAGTGAAAAAGCATTTGAATACTTTAGTAATGAAATAATGCAGAAACTTTCGAAGTCTTTACAGGATTTTTTGCTAAAGTCATCTATTTTAGAATCTATGGAAACGGAGCTTTTAGATAACTTGCTTGGAATGAATAACTCCAATGAGTTATTGAATTCATTAATGAAACTTAATCTTTTTATTTCTGTTATTCGAGGAGAGAAAGATGTTTTTAAGTATCATCCACTTTTTAGAGAATTTTTACTAACTAAGCTGAGTACCAGTTTTGATAAAGAATTGATTAAAGAACTCCACAGGAGGGCTGGCACATACTTCACACAGACAGGCGCTATAGGTAATGGGATACAGCATTGGCTTGCATCAATGGACTATGAGAAAGCGGGTATGCTCATAGAAAGGATAGGAAGGGATACGATTAATAAGGGCATGTTAGATATGGTTAACAATTGGATAGATAGTTTGTTGCCTGATTTTGTCAATGCTCATCCATGGCTTTTAGCTTACAAAGGTGAAATATTATATAAGTGGGGCGGGTTTGATGATGCAATGCAAACGCTAAAGAAGGCAAAAAAATTATTTAGCCAAAAGGGTGATAAGTTTGGAACATCTTATGTCCTTCATATAATTGGAGTAATAACTGCACGCCGTGGGAATCCAGATGAAGGGTTAAAGATTGAAAGAAATGCATTCAAATTAGTACCACAAAATGAGTACACCCTCAAGGTTGAGATATTGAATGCTATAAGTGGTATTCTTGGAAGATTGAGCAAATATAAGGAATTAACCCAAAATTTAACTAAGGCATTAGCCTTATGTAAAAAAATAGAAGATTTATCCCCTCGAGCGAGTGTACTTCATAACTTAGGGACAGTCTATTATTTGTGTGGCGAGTTTACTCGTGCAGAACAAAAATACAGGGAGGCTCTGAAAATATATAATAAGACTACGCAATTTGGGGCAGGAATTACATATAATAACATGGCTTCTCTACTGTTGGAGAAAGGAGACTATTCTCACTGTAGGGTGTTGTTAGACATGGCTATCCAAATTTGTAAAGAGTTTAATGACCGAATAGCGTTAGCTTATGTCTATCATACTGTGGGTGATATGTTAAGTGAAATTCAAAAATATGATAAAGCTATGGAAAATTATCAGAACTCATTAAAGCTAATTATGGAACTTAAAGAGCAGCACATAAAGGTAAGTGTTTTACGCAGTATTGCTAAACTATATTTGGCGCAAGCTGATTCCTATCATGCAGAGCAATATATTAATGAAGCGTTGAAGCTTGCTCATGTTGGTGGCAATAATTTACAGCTTGCACGCACTTTATTGATACAAGCTGAGATTAATATAGCGGTTGGATATCCTAATAAAGCTAAACAGGCTTTATTAAATTCGCTTTCTATAATTAAAAGTATTGGAGCTAAGTATGATTTAATGCAGGCTTATTTTTATCTTTGTCAGCTATACCTGAAAAAAATAAACTCTGCTGAAGAGCTGAAGTTAAAGCAGTATATGAGACTGACATTAAAATTAGCAAGTACTTATGGATACGACCAATTTTTAATTAAAAAATGTAGACGTAATCCAGAGTTCCTAACAACTGCTGTAAGAGAGCAAATCTATCCCCGTTACGCTATTTTTATATTGTCAAGGATTGGCAGTCCTACCTTTGATAGTTTGAGCTTACTACTTAAACTAAAAGATGAATCTATACAGAGATGGGTAATAGAGGCATTAGTAAATATTAGGGATGATAGGGTTTTACCTTTGTTAGAGAAGATAAGTAAGAAAGTTCATCCTTCACTTAAACCTGATGTATTGAAAGCAATTACAAGTATGAGTGTAGTAGAACGAACTCCAAGAGAAGCAGGTTATGACATTAAGGTTAGCTTTTTTGGTGGTTTAGAAGTATGTAATGGACAGGATGAGAAACTCTTAATAAAATGGAAGAGTAGTAAAGTGAAGTCATTGTTTGCTTACTTAATAATGAATAAATATAAACCTATCCACAAGGATAAACTGATAGACCTATTCTGGCAAGGGGTAAGCGTCCGGCGTGCAGAGTCATCACTTTGGGTTGCACTTTCTAATATACGACACAATATTAAGCCAAAAATGAGAATTTGTCCTTTAGTTGAATACGCTAACTACTGTTACCAGATTAATCCAAAATACTGCATATGGACAGATGTGGATAAATTTGACAATCTACTGAAAGAATCAACTGAGTTAGAAAGGATAGGTGAAGTTACTACTGCAATGGATAAGCTTGCTCAAGCAGTTAATTTATACAAAGGTAGTTATCTTTCGGATATATATGATGACTGGGTTGAAGAAAAAAGGCGGTGGTATGAAGAGAAGTATAGAAATTCACTGAAGCGTCTTGCTACATATCAGGGCTCATTTAACAATTGGGTTGACTCAAAAAACTTACTTGAAAAGGTTCTTGTATTAGATGAATTTGATGAGGATGTTTATCGTAGTCTAATGCGATGCTATGCTAAACTTGGCAATAGGAAAGCAATTGAGCACCTATACAAACGATTAAAGAAAACATTGAGTAAAGAGCTAAAGACAGCACCTGAACCTGAAACCACCATCCTTTATCAGAAATTAATTAAACCTTAACTTATGCAACTCTTTTGTTATAAAGCACAAAAAATTAGTTTAGGAATTGGTAAGTTATAAGGTATAATATAAGGTATAAAGTAAAATTGAGGCTGTTTAGAAATGAGCAGTTTTTCTGGTAAAAGTTCTGTGAGGTGAAATTT
>JASEGA010000029.1 GCA_030018315.1 bacterium
TGAGGACATTCTTGCTTAACAATAAAGAGGACATTCTACCTTAACAGTAACAGTATAAAAATGAAAAAATGGCTGTTGGCCTAACATAGGAATCACTCTTGGGAATTAATAAACTCTATAAATAAAATTTTATCTCAGTGTTCTTTAAATAGGTCAAGGAAGCGGTCTTCGTATTCATCAAATAGGTTCCATTTGTCGAGTTCGCGTTTCAGTATATATGCTTTACTCTTGTCTTGTTCTGTCTCTTTAAATAAGCGCTCTATTTTTTGGCGTATATATTCAGGTATTCCATAGGCATCTTTTTGAGCCTCTGTGATAGGGGGCTCACCAATCTGCTCCTTTAACTGGGCTTCAATCTCTATTAACTTACTCTCCATCTCTTGTGTTTGCATGTCTAATTCAAGCATCGGCACACCTATACCAAGTATACGCTCAAGTGCTATAACTATAGCCTTTGAAGCTTTAGGATTAGGTAGACTTACAGCATATAATGGTATAGTAGCTAATAGGCAGGCAGCCCCTATCCCTGCTTCTTTTGCATATCCTAATAAAAGACCATTTAAGCCAGATATTTGGCCGCTCTCCATTATTCTTATCTTGTATTTACTAAAGAGCGCATCTCTGAGTAGTTCTGTATTTGCCACTCCGTATACAATTGATGGTTCTTCGTAACTCATTAGTAATGGGAAGGCAGCTGCTGTTAAAATACGACTTACACTAATCTCTTTTGCAAGTTTGATTATATGTGAAATTAGCCTAACTCCAGGTTCATCCCTTAATTGAGATTCGCCTTCAAAAATAATCAGGTCTGGATTCTTCCTATAATAAAATGCACTTCTTGGTGGTCTTGGCAGTCTTGCCATCCCATCCTCAACTATAATAGCATCCGGAGGTACAATCTTAGAAGTATCTATTTCAGCAAACATTTGCAGTTCAAGCTTCCTCCTAATGTAATCAATAGCGCCAATAGCAACATTACCCATACCTGGCCATGTAGCTAACATAGTAGGTGAGCGTACATCTATTCTTTGATAAATAATTAGCTCCATTAATCTCAAATACTCACAGCCCTCTGTTAAATCTCATATCCGTTCTCCGTAGTACTACGAAGGACGAATGAAAATTGCACCTATCCCTCTATTCTGTCTCAAAAAAGACTCAATAGCTTAAAATCCCAAACAATTTCAAAATCCTAATGTCCAAAATTCCAAACCTGTCTTGAAAATTTGAATTTAGAATTTGGGATTTGTTTGGAATTTGGTGCTTGTAATTTGGAATTTTATTGCCAATCATGTTTAACTCTATGAATTACAATGTCTTATATATAATTTTACACCCATTTTTGACAAAGTACTGTACTCAGTTTAGTATGTTGCTTTAAGGTTTCTATCTTTAATCTTAGCTACTGCTACCCTAGCAGCTTCTTTTACCATCTCATTAGTGTCTTCTTCACTTGTGTATTTAACAGCTGATAACGCCTTTATGTCACCAAGTTCACCAATTGCAGTAGCTGAAAAGTAGCGAATATCCCAGTTAGCATCTCTTAACCCCATAAGAAGTGGCTCAATGATAGCATCAGCTGGCAATTTACCTAAGGACTCAGCAGCCACTACCCTGATACTCCAATCCCTACCACTCCTTAATATACGGATGAGTGTAGTATCACATGCTTTGTCTCCTATTTTACCTAACGCCTTTATCACTGCTTTACTGACTTCAATGTTTTCATCATCAACAAATTTTACAAGTGTAGGCACAGCCGATTTATCCATAAGTTCACCAATTGCAGTAGCAGCAGTGAGCCTGACAACTGGACTCTCAGCTTCCATTGCATTAAGAAGTATTTGAAGTGCTTCAGAATGTTTAAGCCTGCCAATTCTATTAATTATATACAATCGAGTTGCCTCATCTCCGAGCCACTTCTCTTTTAAAATAAGTGGCACATCTTCTCTTCTTATTAACTTATCTAATTTAGCTTCAGCGTACTCTCTTGTAGCTTCATCTTTTATTAAATCAACAAGCATTGGTATAGCTGTCCTATCTACAAGCTTATCAAGTGCTTTTGATGCCGCTGCCCTCACTTCTGTATCTGCATCTTTAAGCGCTTTTGTAAGCTCAGTAATTACAGCCCTATCTCCTATATTAGCGAGTGCATAAGTCACAGCAACTCTTATAGTAGGTATATTTTCAGTTTTAAGTCTCTCCAATAAGGCTGGTATTGCCCTTTTATCTTTGAGCTCACCAAGCGCCAAAATTGCTTCGTATCTAATTTTGGGCCACTCATCAGCCAGCACTGCAACAAGACTGTTAACAGCCCTTGAGTCACCGAGTACACCAAGAGCATGAGCTGCACCGCACCTCCTTTGATAATCTATTGATTTATCTCCTACTGCCTGTATTAAGATTGATATAGAAGTACTATCCCTAAGTAAGCCAAGCGCCTCAGCTGCCGCGACCCTAACATATGGCTCTTTATCTACTATGACTTCTTTAAGTGGCTTCACTGCACTCCTGTCACCAAGTTTACCAAGTGCCTCACAAGCAGCACCCCTGACTTCAGGTGATTCATCTTTAAGTGCCCTTATTAAATATGGAAGAGCAGAGCAGTCACCTAATTTACCAAGCACTTCTGCTGCCTGTTGACGCTTAACTGGTGTTCCATACTGTAAATCATATAGACGACGCTTAACTTCAGCTTGAAGTCTCACTTCATTTTGTGCAATAGATAGATAAGGTATACCTAATAGAACCAATAAGGTAAAGAAGTGCCACTTCAAGGGGACGACTTTTAATCTCATCATAAATTATATAACTCGTAATAGTTTAGCTTTTCTAAAATCTCTCCCTTGATAATTCCAATTAATTATCAATCTCATATTTAATTTCATAGAAATTCTAAACTCTAAGCACTAAATCCTAAACAAATCCTAAATTCAAATGCTCAAAACTCATTTTGTCTTTTCAACTATTGAGCTAAATATCTTCATAAATTCGATCCCCTCCCGAATTACTCAAAGACTCATTTGCCTCAATATAATTTGCCCCAATAGAACTAGAAGATCTAACAAGTTGTTTTATTATTTCTATATTAGTTATAGTTCTTGGAATATCTTTAATAAATGCAATTACTCCTTTAGCGAATTTCAATGTCCTTTCCTCTAATTGTTTAGTATTTTGTATTTTGAGAATTTGAATTTGTTTAGAATTTAGGATTTCGGATTTAGAATTTTCCATCATATTCCCATACTTAGAATCAACTTTTCAAAAAAACTTACTTATTACTATAACTCAGTTTTATTAATTTGTCAAGCGTATTAAAGTGAAAGTGCTAAAAAAATCCGAGAACCGTCAAATACGAGATTGCTTCGTCCCGACAGAGTGGAGACTCGTAATGACATAGCCGGAGTCCTACAATAAACTAAGTAGGTATACATTTTAAAATCTTTCTCATAATCTTAACTGGTACTAAATATGGCTTCTTTATGCATATTTTAGCAACTTTGATAAAATGTACACCTGAGTATTTTAAAAAATAAGCCATAGCCAAGCTATGGAGTCGGTATTTTACAGCTCTTAAGTCTATTATTTTTGACCCTGTATCCACTTTTACTACCCTACCTAAAACATTTTCTTTTTTTATGATAGGTGAATCCAAAAAAGATTTAGAATCGGCTCCTGTCATCAAGGAGTTAACCGCTTTTCTAACTACTCTATGAGTTATCCACTCATTTTTTCTGTTAGCGTAAAGCACAATGTCACCTACTTTTATTCTCGCCCAATCTATAGGTGCAATAGTAAGTGTATCTCCATCTCTTAGTATAGGAAGCATACTCCTTCCTTTAACCTTAATCCGGATAGCCTTACCCTCTTTAAGCAACCCGATAAACATAAGACTGACGCTTTCGTGTAATTTAGAAGTGTGTAAGTGTACCATCTCTTTTAGCTTTATTAGTTGCAATACGAAAAGATAAAATACCAATTGGTACCATTATAGCTGAAAAAATTGTTAGATAAATAATGTTGGCGCTTACTCCTGCTAATGTATAATTTTTAAGTAGGATGAGCCTCATAGCTTTCAACGAATGTGTTATAGGCAATAGGATAGAAATTTTGGATAACCAGATAGGTAGAATAGTTATTGGGTAAAAAACACCACCTAAGAGTTCAGACAAAGTTGTAAAAATCCAGTTAAATGGGTTACCTCTCTTAAACACCAGTATAAAACTACACGATAGCATACCAAGACTTGTAAAAGATATAATTGTTAATATGAGAATGATAAGTGCAGAAAGTAAGTTCATCCCCCCTACTATCTTTGCACCAAACAAGGATACACCTACAACAACATAGACAACTACACTAAGAGATGTAAGTAAGAAGCTATAAACTGTGGATGCAAATAGTAAAAAAGGGAGGCTCGTCTTAGTGACAAGGAGTGCCTCAAGTGTCCCTGTCACTTGTGCACTCCTTACACTATTTGAAAGCCCCATGAGTGAGACACCAAGATAATTTGAAAATGCTATCCCAATAAGCACAAATGAAAAATAATCACCCCCATAAGGCTCAAGGTATGGTGAGATTCTACCCCCAAATAGCTTAGATAGGAAATAAAATGTAATTACAGATGCAAATATGCCAAATATTTCAAAGAAGAATGCTATCTTGTAACTTATTTGCTCAAGAAAATCTCTGTAAAGGAAAGCTAATATTTTTCTAAGAGCCAATCTACCTCCTCCTTTTTTGGAGTGCAAAATCGGTGATTTTGCATTTCCCGATTTATCGGCGACTCCGGCGGAATAGCAACAACATCGTTGTTGCACTCCATATTATTTTTCTTATCTCATTTTCCAATCCCATTATCAACTTTTATGAGTTCTGAAAATACCTTTTCTAAAGATACCGTTTTAGGCTGGCACTCTATTATTTCTAACTTCAGTGCAATAATCTCTTTTATTACTGTATGAACCTTATCTTTATACACTTCTAACTCCAGTCCTGCATCATTTTCTGTTAGCTTACAAATACCGGGTATAGATTTAACTTGTTTTATACAATTAGAAGAGGGTTTAGAAGTCATCAAAACATATAGCCCAGCTGGTGTAATTAGCTGCTTTAAATCTGCTACACTACCACAAGCTTTGAGTTCACCTTTATCTAATATAGCAATATGGTCAGATAGCTGTTCTGCTTCTGTTAAGTTATGAGTGGCAAAAAATACCGTCCTACCCCCATTTTTAACAAACTCCTCTTTTATAAATTCTCTAATCTCACGAGCACCGTCAGGGTCAAGGCTCTTTGTTGGCTCATCCATAAACAAAATATTAGGCTCAGTTAGTAATGCACGTGCTATAGAGAGCCTTTGTTTCATCCCTGTAGAGTAATTCCTAAATACAATATCCTTGCTATCCTTAAGGTTAACAAATTCTAATATTCTATTTATTATTTTATCTGCATCCCTTGAGAACAAGTTGTTTAGTGAGGCAAAAAATTTCAAGTTCTGATACCCTGTCAGACGCCAGTAAAAACTACGCTCCTCATTTATCACATACCCAATAGATTCTTTCACTTTATCAGAGTTTTTTGTTACATCTTTTCCATTTATATAGGCTTTACCTTCTGTTGGCAGTATTAAAGTACAAAGTATCTTTATAAGCGTACTCTTACCAGCCCCATTAGGACCTAAAATTGAGAAAAGCTCACCCTCTTTTACTTGTAGACTTACATCTTTTAAAGCAACAACCTCTTTATTTGAAAATGGATGTAGTAAGAGTTCTTTGTATCCTTTAGGCTGATGAAATCTTTTAGTTAGATTAACTGTTTCTATTGTATACCCCATAGATAACCCAAATCAAATATTAAAAATCAAAATTACATATCAAAATGCAAAAATATAAACACGAACCAATCACGAACTTCACACAAAACAATAATAAAACCACTTTCAATTTTGGGTTCGTGTCCTGTTTGTGTCAAACTTTTTAATTTTTTGATTTGTCATTTTGATATTTGCTTTTTGCACTTTGATTTCTCACAATCTGTGTCTATCCTTTCAATCTGTGTAAATCTGCGTGCAATTTTTTAGAAATACTTGCCTATTATAAATATACTATAAAATCAATGTTATTGCAACAATTTTGTATTAACTCGGAGTAAAACTTTTGAGGTACTACTTCTTTTTATATGTGTTTAATGAAACCCGAGGCTTCTAATTTTTCAATAAACTTATTTAAGTCTTCTTTTATTGTTTTCATATCTGCTTCATACTTACACTCCACTTCCTTTGCTATATCATCTTTGGTACGGGTGCCATCACATAGCCTCCAGATAAATGTACCCACTTCGTTAAGTATTTTTACTGTCCCTTTCTCTGGGTCAAATAACAGGGCTTCGTCACCCTCTTCCCTGAATACAATATCAGGGTTTGATATAATACACTTACTCACTTTACCTCCTTATTGAACTAATCGAGCTTTAGGAAATATACCGAGCTCGTAAGCCTCTTGACAAAACTGTAAAGGCTTAGTTAACGAACCATAATGGTAATAACTATCGGCACGACATTTGCCAAGACAGTAGTTTTTTAATATACACTTGCCACAGATACCTTCAAGTTTATGAGGTACACCATCCCTTATAAGCTCAAGTATAGGATGATGATTCCAAACTTCTCTTATATCATTTTTATAAATACTACCCATTGATAATTCATGAACAGTACTCCCAATCCCACATATAGAAATTGTGCCATCACCAAGTATACCTAAAATGTGATGAATGGCACAAGTGCTTCCCTCCTTTTGGACTACCCTTATAGGCTTAAAAGCAGGTGGTATATCAAAGAATACCTTTATAGAGTTGTCTGCTTTTATCTTCTCTTGAAAATGATTATAAAATTTAATAGTCTCTACTACTGATAGTAACTCGCCTTCCTCTTGCATCTTTTGAGCCCTACCAACTTTATTTACAGGATTTATCTTTAGAGACGAAGCTCCCATATCTTTAGCAAATTGAATCATATTTTCCATTATATCTATATTACCACGATAAAGGCAAGCTATAAGTTGAAACTTTACTCCACACCGCCTAAGTGCATCAATTCCATTAACTGCCTTATCAAATGCACCATCTACACCCCTAAAATAGTCATGCACTGATGCTACTGGTGCATCTATAGAGACTGACACACTGGCATTAGTGGCTTTCAACACTTCAGCTTCCTTGTCTCCTATTAGGGTACCATTTGTCTCTATATTTATAAAGATATTTTCACTTTTAAGCCACTTAAGGAGTGAAATAATGTCGTCCATAAGAAATGGCTCACCTCCAGTAAGCTTTATTGATTTTAGACCCAAATCTTTTGCATCAGTAACCAATGACTTAATCTCATCTAAGTTTAAACTATTTATAGGGTAGTCAATCACATCTCCATATGGAACTGGGTCAATCCAGCAATGTAAACACCGTAAGTTACAACATAATGGAGAATAAAGGTAAATACTTTTAAGAGACGGCACTTTATTCATCTAAAGTAAATTTAAACTGGACTTGGATATTTGTACTTAAAAGGTTGCAACCGTTCTTCCCGCCACGCAATCTCCGGTAGCCACCCCTCCATCCTCGCACGGGGTTTGAAGGAGATATTCCTCCAAATCACCCAATGTACCCAAATCCTCAACCTCCGGCGCCTTGTATTGCTTCTTATTTTTGACTTTTTCGTCTCCTATCTTGCCTCCTCTATCATCACATTGAGTTTCCATTTTTAACTTAAAAATAAAACTATAATAATCTGAGTTTTGTGACTCTTGGGTCAATGATTACTTCATCAGTCTCAAGATTTAATTTCATTCTCCACTTTTGAAGGGTTGCCGCACCAATAATTGCAGAATCACACAACCTAGAGATGAGCATAAATTCATCTGAAAAGTGATATCCATCCAAGTAAAAGTTGAGGCGTATCGCCTTCTCTGCTCTCAATGTCTCACCTTTCTTTGCTGTCCCAAACTCCATAGGCTCGGGGAGTGGTTCTATAGTACCCAATTTCTTAGCCAAATCAGGTTGAATACAGGAGTAAGTGGAGCCTGAATCAAATATGGCTATTACCTTGGCCTCCCCTTTAGAGCCTATCAGTTTTATTGACTTCTCAATAACTGCCATCTTTACTCATAAATCAATCCAATTTTTGACTATTGCATTTTTAGTTTTTGTTTAAATAAGCCTTTCTTAGTTCCACCGGGAGCTAAACAGAATAGAGACTTCGCTTTTATTCCACCAGGTAAATAATAAGGTGAGCACCTATGTCCCCTATAACAGATTGAACGATAAATGCATTCTCTACAATCAGCCATATCCTCAAATGAAAGCACAAATAGGTTACGAATTTCTCTCATTACTTTTGAGTTACGCCATATATCAACAAATGGCTCATCTCTAACATTACCAGCCTTTAAGTCCCAGATAATCTCACATGGCACTACCCAGCCATCAGGTCTTATAGTGCACATGGAAGTGCCAGCCCCACAAGCTGGTATGTCTAAACTTGACCCAACAGGTGGATTGGATTCAGCAGCTTTAATAAGTGATATTAATTGTAAATATGAGCCAGTTATAAAACCATTAAATTCATTAGACAGTTTATAAACTGTGCGTATTGCATACCACATTTCAACTGCTGATACACTTACATCTTTTATGTAGCAGATTGCATTCCCTGTATAGAAAACATTGTTAAATCTTACCCCATTAACACCAAGCTCTTTACCCAAAAGTGTAATCCCAGTTAAATCTCTATAATTGTATTTGGTGACAGTTGTAGAGATAAGAACACCAAGCCCCTCATTTATCAAATTCTTTATCCCTTTGACAGCAAGCTTAAAAGCACCTTTGCCCCTCATCCTATCAGCTACGGCTGGAGTAGAGCCATCTAAGCTAACACATAACCTCTTTAATCCATATGTTTTTAGTTGTTTTGCTATCTCTCTTGTTATTAAAGTAGCATTTGTGTTCATACCTGAAAGACGGATACGCGATTTTGATATAGCTTCCATTATCTGAAATATGTCTCTTCTCATTAGGGGTTCACCACCAAAAATATTTATGTTGAAAACCTTGACCTCCTCAAGCTCCTTAATAAGGGTTAGTAGTTCTTTTGTACTCATGTCAGATTTCCCACCCCATGTCTCTGACATCAAACAGTGCTTACAATTGAGATTACATTTACCTGTAACTGCTAAATTTACAGTTAGTGGTGCAGATAGAGTCATTTTGGTTCTAATTTATCAATCTCATCCAAAAAGGCTTGTCTTTTTCAAAACTTAATTCAAAAGTAGGTGTAGATTTAAATAAATCAGTTGCAGTATAGAATGCTTTCTTACGTAAATAATAATTGCTACAATCAAAACGAGAAATGTGATAAAGAATAGTCTCACCCGCTGCCCTTAATGAAGTAACAGGTTTTATCCAGGTACCTTTCCCTTTTCTTCTTAAGAGAAAAATATATTTTATTGGCACAGGGTTGCTAAACTTGTAATCAATATTCTTATAGAGTGGAGAGAGCGGACCTGGAAATGCAAAAAATTTGTCACCAACTTTCCGTACAGCTACTATGTCATCTGCGATGACATTCAGCTCTCTATACATGTTAACTACTGTAGACTTGCCCGCCCCACTAATACCTAAAAATAGATAAGCATTACCATCTTTTGATATACCAGCAGCATGTAGTGGTAAACATTGGAAGTTAATAGCAACTTTAAAATAAAAAAATAGAAGTAAACCTAAAACACTATCGCTACCAGTTTTTGACACAAAAAGCTTACATTGGCTCATATCAGAGTTATAAAATAGAACTGCGTGAGGTTTGGCAATTGTATCTACTCCATTACCACATAAAGCTAACAATTTGCTAAATTCATTGTTATGTAGAAAGCAAGAAATTATGCTAAGTCGCTCCTCTATTTCAGTTTCTATTTCATGAGGAATAGAAGCGGACTGAAACTTGGTCCGTAGATAATCTGATAGCCTCCTTCTCAACGAATAGCTTAACTTGTTATCTCTCTTCTCTTCAAGTTCCAAAATATCAAGTGAGACATCAAATCTTGAAGCCCGATTTCCTGATGAGTTCTGTGGTATAAGCTGATGAAAAAAATTAAACCACCTCCGTTTCCCTTTCATAAGAAAACGAATACCACCTAACTCAATTAAAAATGTCATTTAAATGTTACACACTCCGATTCTATATCAGTTGGTTTATTCCAACACTACAGCCTACTAGGATTACTGACTATATTATCTGTGAATAAAACTTATAATATTTCCATTGTCTTGTCAAGTCATTTTTACTGAAAAATAACATTAAGTAGAGAAAGCTTGACTAATTTTGAAAGTTAGGGTATAATATTTATTGAAATGGTGATTGGACATAAGGTAATAATTGAAGATAAAGTCCGCTGTGAAGCATACCAAAAGGCAATTCGTCAGGTAGTTAAAAATGGGAATATTGTGGCTGATATAGGAACTGGCTCCGGATTACTTGCCTATTTTGCAATCCAGGCAGGTGCTGGAAAGGTTTATGCCGTTGAAAAAAGTGAGATTATAGAAGATGCGAAGCGCATTGCAATAGCAAATGGATGGGATGACAAAATAGTATTTATTAAAGGTGTTTCAACTGAGGTAGAGTTGCCGGAGAAGGTAGACGTTATAGTATTGGAAGTAATAGGATATTTTGCTTTAGAAGAGAATTTGCTAAAATATATTTCTGATGCAAAGAAACGATTTCTAAAAAGGGTGGAGTTTTAATCCCTTCTAAGTTAGAGATGGTTATGGTACCAGTTGAGGCGTCTGATATATATAAAAAGGAAGTAGATTTTTGGGATAAAGGTCTGTATGGGATTAACTTTCAAAAGATTCGTAACGAAGCTGTTAATTCTCGCTATATTCACTTAATAAAACCTGAACAGTTCTTGTCAATACCTGCTAAGCTTCATACCATAGATTTTTATGAAATAAATGATAAGCAAGTAATGTATGTAAATAATAGTGTTAAATTTATTATTAAGCAAAGTGGAACATTTTATGGTTTAGCAGGTTGGTTCGATGCATGGCTTTCAGATAAAGTGATACTTTCTACTTCACCCAAAAATGAACCTACTCATTGGAAAAATACTTTCTTCCCAATTCAAGAACCTGTATTTGTTAAAAAGGGTGATGTTATCCGTGTAAAGATGACTGCAGTCCCAATGTTTGGCAAAATTATTTGGGCTTGGAGGGTTGAAATAAATGGGAGGCGTTTTAGCCATTCCACTTTTAAGAGCATTCCTATTCCAAAAATATCATTAAATCCCGATGCTATACCTATTTTGGCTAAGGAAGAAGAAATTATGTTATTTATTTTGACAAAGTGTGATGGCAAAAATTCTATCCGAAAGATTGCCGAACTATTGTTTACAAAGTATCCTACAACTTACAGCTCCATAGAAGAGGCACTACAGAAGGTAAAAGAGGTAACAAGAAATTGTCAAATCTTACCTGTAAACAGATAGATTCGGTCTCATCTCCATTTTATACACACTATAGTTTAATACTTAGACCAGCTGTAAAAGTTCTACCCGGCATTATATACTTGCCGGCTGATGCTCCGGGAAGGTCTACCCATATCTTATAATCCCTATCCAATATGTTATCAATTGCAAGAAAAAGTTCTGCTACTGGAATCAACTTATAAGCCAATTTGGTGTTAACAACTATGTAATCATCAATACGCTCATTTGAACTATCTTGAGCAAAATAATCAGTTACATATTGAGCTGATAAAGAGATACCCAATCCCGACCTGTCGGGACTATACATAAGTACGGCATCAACTTTAGTCCCCGGCCGTCCTTGTGTATGTTCAGCCGTGTTCAAATAACTGTAAGAAAAATGGCCATTTAAGCGTTTAAGCTGAGTAATAATACTTGCCTCTATTCCTTTAAATTCAAACCTGCCAGTATTCTGAAACCTATTTGTCCTGCCTTGTGATATTTGAATGAGATTATTTCCTTCCATTCTGTAAAGAGTTACATCTATATTTACTCCTTCTACAATTTGCTGGCTTAATCCACATTCATAATTCCATACTACTTCAGGGTTAAGCTCTTTGTTAGAATATGTGAACATAAAAAGTTCGTTTAGGGATGGTGCCCTGAACCCTTTAGCTACCCTTGAGCGTAAAGTAGCGCCATCTCTTAAATGTAAGATGGCGCCCACCTGTGGTGAGATGTCTTTACCTGATACCTCATCCCAATTATACCTAACCCCAGCACTTAAAATAAATCTATCAAGAACCCTGTACTCATCTTGGCACCATATTCCATATTCATATTTAGACAAAGTCGTTCCTGTATCAGGTTCGTAAATCTCTTTCCCACCCTGTTGTCTGTATTCAGCTCCTATATTGAGTTCATTCCCCATTATTATATTATTATTACTAAAGTTAGCTATTGTCCCATTTGTAAAGTCTTGTAAGTGCCATCCATCTGAAAATAAGTGGTGCCCATAATTGTGGTAAATTTTAAATGAGCCATCCCACCATTTCCCTTTACTATTCAAAGTGATATCAAATGCAGTCGTTTTGTAGTCGTTAAATGTTCCATCAGGGCTGGGTGCCGGTTCTTCCTTTTCAGCTTCAAAATATTTGCCAAGAAAGCTAACCTCAGTATTTTTTGATAATTTGTAGCCCAGTCTTGTTGTGTAGTCTTCACCTTGGTATTCAGAGTTATAGAGATGACCGTCACTATCCTTCCTATCAGATGTGAAGTAGCAGCTGAAATTACCAAAGGTTCCACCACCACATATTTGATACCCATAAGTACGATAAGTTCCGTATGAGGCAGTATAATTAACTTCCTTCTCTTTTCTTGGTCGTTTTGTGATGATATTAATAACACCTCCCAGTGCATCTGACCCATATAAAACGGACAGAGGACCACGTACTACTTCAATCCTTTCCACATTATTTAATGGTAGCGAGTGTGTAACTATCCATCCAAATAGGCCTGTCTTGACAGGCATCCCATCTATTAGGACCATTAGCTGTGTCCCATTTCCTCCAATTCCTCTTATGTTGACATCTGCACGTCCGAACGCACCTGTTTTCATAACAAAGACTCCGGGGAGATTGCCAATAATATCAGTACAGCTTGTAGCATTGGATGCGTCAATCTCATCCACTCCTATGATACTTACTGCTGTACATAGCTCTTTTAAAGTCATCTCTGTCTTCGTTGCTGTCAACACAGACTTATCTTCTTGGGTAGCAAATGAGTTTAAAAAGACTGCAATAAACGCTAAAATCACTATTTTTAACATCTTGTACCTGTTATTATATCCTTAAATTTAAAAATGGCAATATTTTTTGACCAAAAGTTGAATCTATTTGTATAAATAAGCGTCTAAAATATAGGAGGTAAAGTGTTACTTAATAGACTCACACAAAAAGCCCAAGAAGCAGTCGCAATAGCACAAGAGAAGCTGTCAGAACTTAATCATACAGAATTTGATGTTCCACATCTACTTTTTGGCTTACTTGACCAGCCCGAAGGTGTAGTTCCACAGATACTTGATAAGCTTGGAATAGACCCAACAGATGTCAAAAACAAGGTCTCTGATAGGCTTGATTCTATGCCTAAAGTTTATAGTTCCACTCCTGTTATGCAAGCCTATCTTACTCCTAATGTGCGGCGTGTCTTTGATGTTGCATCCGCAGAGGCGCGGCGTCTACGTGATGAATACATAGGATGTGAGCATCTCCTTATTGGCATAGTTGAGATTGGTGACGAAACTTTACAAAAGTTTGGTCTAACAAAGGAGAGAGTTTACCAAGCACTTGAGGCAGTAAGAGGTACTTCAAGACTAACTGAGCCTGAAGGTGAAGAACAATACAGAGCACTTGAGCGCTATTCACGTGATATAACACAGCTTGCTATAGAGGGTAAACTTGACCCTGTAATAGGACGGGATGACGAGATAAAACGTGTTATGCAAATCCTATCACGGCGCACAAAGAACAACCCTGCTCTTATAGGGGAGGCAGGTGTAGGTAAGACAGCAATTGTTGAGGGCTTAGCTCAAAAGGTAGCAACTAATGATGTCCCTGAGATGCTCAAAGGGAAACGAGTACTTGAACTAGATGTTGGTAGCTTAGTAGCAGGCTCTAAGTTTAGGGGCGACTTTGAGCAACGAATGAAGGCTGTAATGACTGAGATTCGTAAGGCAAAGGGTAAAATAATATTGTTCATTGATGAGCTACACACAATTGTAGGTGCAGGTAGTGCAGAGGGTGCAGTAGATGCTGGAAACATGCTTAAGCCGTCACTTGCAAAAGGTGAGCTCCAATGTGTAGGTGCTACAACTTTGGATGAGTACCGTAGATACATAGAAAAGGACCAAGCACTTGCAAGACGATTTCAGCCAGTGTATGTAAATGAGCCTTCAGTTGATGATACAATAAAAATACTTGAAGGTCTCAAGGATAAATATGAGTCACATCATAAGGTAAAGATTTCGCCAACTGCCCTTAAATCCTGCGCTATACTTTCTCATAAATATATATCTGATAGGTTCCTACCCGATAAGGCAATAGACTTACTTGATGAAGCAGCATCAAAGTTAAGACTTGATATTTACTCTGCACCGAAGCCACTTAAAGAGATGGAACAGCGGCTAATGGAGTTAAATAAAGAGGGACAGGAAGCTGTAAAGTCACAAGATTATGAGCGTGCTGCAAAGTTGAGAGATGAGTCTGATGCTCTTTCTAAGCGTTACAAAAAGGAAAGAGACGACTGGCTTCGTAGGCGTGGCATAAATGATGTAGTTGATGAGGAAGACATAGCTGAGATTGTATCTAAATGGACTGGTATTCCAGTTAAGCGTATGCTTATGAGTGAGAAGGAGAAATTGCTTAAGATAGAGGAAAATCTACATAAACGGATAGTGGACCAAGAGGAAGCAGTTAAAGCAGTAGCTGATGCAATAAGGATAGCAAGGGCAGGTATGAGAGACGAGAAAAGGCCAATAGGCTCGTTTATATTTTTGGGTCCTACAGGAGTGGGTAAGACTGAGCTTGCAAAAGCACTCGCTGAATTCCTGTTTGACTCAGAGTCTGCAATGGTCAGGATAGATATGTCTGAATATCAGGAGCGACATACAGTCTCAAGGCTTATAGGGGCACCACCTGGCTACATTGGATACGAAGATGGTGGTCAACTAACTGAGCCCGTAAGGAGGCGGCCTTATAGGGTAATATTATTTGATGAGATAGAAAAGGCACACCCTGATGTCTATAATACCCTATTACAAATAATGGATGATGGCAGGCTTACAGATGGACAGGGTAGGACAGTTAATTTTAAGAATACAATAGTGATAATGACATCAAATATAGGAACACAAGAACTAATGAAAAAAGGACTCGGCTTTGATGTAGAGACTGCTGAATTTGACTATGAAAAGGTAAGAAATGAGTTATTAGATGCGGTGCGTAAGCATTTTAGACCTGAGTTTTTGAACAGGATAGATGAGATAATTGTATTCCATTCATTAACACCTGAGAATATTGAAAAGATAGTAGAAATAGAACTTGATAAATTATCTAAAAGGCTAAAGGAACAAGGAATTGAGGTTGAAGTTAGCTCATCAGCAAAGTCACTTCTTACAAAAGAGGGCTACAATCCAGAGTATGGAGCAAGGCCACTTAAACAGACTATAAGAAGACTAGTAGAGAACCCATTATCAATTTCAATTATAAAAGGGGAATTCAAAAATGGGGATAAAGTAGTCATTAATGCTGATAGAGAGCGTATAACTTTTGAAAAAGCTACTCGTAAAAAGTAACCCCAAGAACTGCTCCCGCCTTGACGGCGAGGTGGGCGCCGTTTTTAGCCTCCCACTCTCCCAATAAATTCAGGATTGAGAAAGCTCAAGTTTCTGGAGTTTCCCCAAAATTTAAGGTCAATTTTACATAATTCCTTATAAGACAATAAAGTACAAAAATTAAATGTGGAAAAGGAGCCTCTTTGGGGCTATAATACTTTTTTGGTTAAATTAGAATTCTTCTTAAAATTTGACATAGTGTAATTCACTAAATATAATATTATAAATGGTTAAGCCTACAGTAAGTGTCATTTCATTAGGGTGTCCAAAGAATAGAGTTGATTCAGAGGTAATTTTGGGTCTACTTGGTAAAATAGGATACCCACTTACCACATTTTATAATGAAGCAGATATTGTTATTATAAACACTTGCTCTTTTATAGAACTGGCGCGTGATGAGTCATACAGGGTTATTAAAGATGTATTATCTAAAAAGAAGGCTGCCCAAAAACTTATAGTGTGTGGCTGTCTACCTCAGCTTATAAGAGAAAAGCTTTTTCAAGAGTTTCCTAATATTGATGCCATCATTGGGAGTGCCGACTTTTATAAATTACCAGACATAGTTTCAAAGCTACTTAATGAGGTGCGACCTCGTGGGAACAATAAAATAGCTGAGATTAGTGAACCTATTTTCATTTACGATTCAAGTTTTCCTCGTCTTGTCTCTACTCCACCTTCCTATGCTTATTTAAAGATTTCAGATGGCTGTTCAAATCGCTGCTCTTACTGCAATATTTACAGGCTACGTGGTGAATATAGGAGTAGAGAAATAAGAGATATAGTTGATGAGGCATACAAACTTGCTAATATGGGAGTAAAAGAGCTTATTTTAGTTGGTCAGGATACGACAAATTTTGGTATGGATAAAGGTGGGTATCTACTGCCTTCACTACTACAGGAGCTTGAAAGCATTGACAGAATACACTGGATTCGCATACTTTATACACATCCAGCCCATTTTAGTGAAGAACTTATTAAGGTTATCAGCAATAGTAAGAAGGTATGTAGATACATAGATATACCTTTACAGCATACTCATAACGAGATTCTAACTCATATGTGCCGTCCATATTATGAAGTAAGTAAGAGTGTAATTTATGAGTTAAGGAAGAGTATTCCGGATATTACTTTACGGACAACTTTTATTGTCGGCTTCCCTGGTGAGAAAGATGACCATTTTAAAAAGCTTATAGATGATGTACAAGAACTTGAATTTGACTGGTTAGGTGCATTTACTTACTCGCAGGAAATGGGGACAAAAGCTTTTGAGTTTGCTAATCAAGTACCAACCAATGTAAAAGAGGAGCGGTTAGCAAGGCTTATGGAGGTACAAAGAAATATTACAATAAGGAAGAATCAACAAAAGGTGGGTAAGTTTTTTCAAGTGTTAGTTGATAGTGAAAGTGAGGGGCATACTGAATTTCAATCACCTGAATTAGACGGTAAAATTATATTTTCTCGTAAATTAACTGCGGGTGAGATATTCTCAGGTAGAGTGAAAAGAATAGTTAACGATTATGATTTGGAAGTTGAATTCAACCTAAATAATGCGTAAGGCCATAGAATGACACAGAATTACACAGATTAAATAAAATTAATAGGGATTGAAAGAGAAAAGCTAATAAATATGAAAAAAAAAGTAACCACAGATTAACACGAGATTTCCACAAGATTTTTTTATCTGTGTTAATCTTGTGAAATCTTGTGGTTTTATATCTGTGTGCTAATATTTTAAGAAATTTTAGAAAAACCAAACTATTACGGTGATAGTTTATGTTAGTAGCTGATTTTGATTATAAATCGCCAAAAGAGTTAATTGCCCAGTATCCACCAAAAGAGAGGGGGAGTTCAAAGTTACTTGTTTTACATAGGACAACAGGAAAAATTGAGCATAGAATGTTTCATAATATAATAGAATATTTAGGATCCGGTGATACTCTTGTTTTAAATGAGACTAAAGTTATAAAGGCAAGACTTATTGGTAAAAGGGTTGATACTGGTGGTAAAGTAGAGATATTTCTACTTAGACCTTTAGGCTCTGATGATTCTAAGAATCCTGTGGAATGGGAAGTTCTTATATCACCGGCTCGGGCAAAAAAGGTGGGAGTTAAAGTAGAGTTTGGACCTAATTTTGGGGGTGAAATAAAGAGTGTAGGGGAGCACCACATTTTTAAATTCTATTATTCAGGCGATTTTTTAAACTTACTTGATAAATATGGGATAGTTCCTCTCCCTCCTTATATAAAAAGGGCACCTATACCTGATGATTATTTTAGGTACCAGACAGTTTATGCAACTGTTCCCGGTGCGTGTGCTGCTCCGACAGCTGGATTGCACTTTACTCAGTTTATATTAGATAAGTTAATAGAGCAAGGTGTAGAGGTTGCAAAACTTGTCTTACACACTGGGCTTGGCAGTTTCAAGCCTATAAAGAGTGATAAAGTTGAATCCCATCAAATGGAGCCCGAATATTATGAAATTACAGTTGATACAATAGATAAAATTAGACTTGCAAAAAGGGTAGTTGCCGTCGGCACCACTACAGTGAGAGCACTTGAGAGTTTGGGCGAGGTTGCCTCGTCTCTACAGGACTATAAAGGTTGGACAAATAAATTTATTTATCCACCTTATGAGTTTAAATGGGTAGATGCTTTAATAACAAACTTCCATCTCCCAAAATCAACCCCCCTTTTGCTTGTCTGTGCATTTGTGGGTCGTGACCTTATTTTCAAAGCATATAATGAGGCAATAAACTGTGGATATAAGTTCTATTCATATGGAGACGCAATGCTTATAATATGATAGAATTTTTTGGGGTAAAAAAGGTTGACAATAATAGTGTAGTGAAAGCTTTGGCTCAAGAGTGGTTCCAGACTGGACAGGAGGCTGATATAGTTCTTGGTCCTTATGTTAATAGTGGTGGACCTTCACTTTTACATCTCATATGTTGCAAACAATCACAATATCTATGTTTGGAATAGTATTCCAACCCAAAATAACCAGCAACCAGTATGAGCGTCAGCCAGCTGATGTAATAATAGGTCAACCTGATTCTATGACAGTTAGACCGTGTAAGGCACAAGATGGAGTCCATAATCCTCTTAATCTATGGTTTGATAGCGATTATCTATGGGTAGGAGAATTCAAGTTTGCTGATAGAGTACTCGGCTACAGGGCAAATATTTCTGCTATTATACCAGAAGCACCTTGCAGCTTGATAGCTATAGCGATATCAAACCATCAGATTAATCTTAGTTGGGTAGATAATGCTACGAATGAACAAGGCTTTAAATTAGAACGAAAGATAGGGGCTACCGGAACATACGAGCAAATAAAATACTTAAGTGCCAATACTATCAGTTACAGCGACAGAGGGCTCAATAGCAATATAGAATACTTCTATAGGATAAGGGCGTATAATCGCTACGGTGATTCAGACTATTCTGGGGTCTACTATCATCCGGTATGCCATTCCAAAGAGGTGTTGGGCAAGGTTAGAGATATATAATATATATATAATATGTCGGGTCAAAGGGTACGGAAATTAGTGACTGGCTTAAAAGAGGCCGGTTATTGGGAGACACTATGGGATGGTAGATCAGATAAGGGTTATGCGGTAAGCGCTGGTGTATACTTTTATCACTTAGAGACCCCTTCTTTTAAACAGACAAAGAAAATGATTTTACTCTGATAGTCAACCTCTAATTTTTGACCCTAATATATTGTAGCTTTGCCCCCTAAACAGCTATGTTATATTTTAGTTTGAAATTAACATTGGACAAAAAAGCTGTTACTGTTAAGGTAGAATGTCCTCTTTATTGTTCAGCAAGAATGTCCTCATA